>NZ_JBHSRF010000090.1:0-33864 GCF_042658925.1 Sphaerisporangium aureirubrum | reverse complement strand
CAACCGGCCGACCCCAACCGGCCGACCCCAACCGGCCGACCCCAACCGGCCGACCCCAACCGGCCGACCCCAACCGGCCGACCCCAACCGGCCGACCCCAACCGGCCGACCGTCTGGCTGACCGCTCCCGCCGACCACCCCCGGCTGACCGTCCGCCACCAGCCCTCCCCTTCCCGGCGCCGAGACGGCAGGTCGTGGGACGGCGATCCCGGCGCCGCCGTACGGCGGGAACCCGGTGTGCGCGGGCGCCCGGTGAAACGGTCCTCGCGAAGGCGCGCTCCGCGCGGAAGGCGCACGGGCTGTTCTCATGCGGGGGACACCCCCGCACCCCCGGCCTGCCAGGCTCCTGGTGCTCCACCGCGATGGTTCCGTTGGGCCGGTGTCCCGCCGTACGGCGGCGCCGTATTCGCCGTACCCCGTCCCGCCGCCGCGGCGCCGGTGATGCGACCCCGACGGGCGAACGGCCCCGGACGGGCGACACGCCCCTGGACAGGCGACACGACCCCGACGGGCGACACGACCCCGACGGGCGACACCGCCCCGGACAGGCGACACCGCCCCGGACAGGCGACACGCGACCCCAGACAGGCGACACGACCCCAGACAGGCGACACGACCCCAGACAGGCGACACGACCCCAGACAGGCGACACGACCCCAGACAGGCGACACGACCCCAGACAGGCGACACGACACCGACGGGCTCCGTATGGTGGCGGCGCCGTGCGGCGGGGAATCCGCCGTGGGTCACCGGCTCAGGGAAAAGTGACGTCATGGGATAGGCGAACGACTAACCCGTCCGGCTGGGGTGGTGGATCCACCTGTCGTCGTTCCCGCCATGTCGACCATCGCCACCCGATTCGCGGGACACCCCTCAGCGCACGTAGGCGCCACCCGCGGGCGTCGCGGTGGACAGCTTCACCGCACGTCGACGCCGCCCGGCCGTGGCCGGCGGTCGATGTGTGCGGTCGGCGGGTGCCGGGGGGACCGGGCGGGGCAACGGGGTGGCGTCAGCGGTCGCCCAGGGTTTCCGCGGTGGCTTCGCCCCAGTTGCGGGCCAGGAGGGTCAGGCGGGGGAGGGCGTCGGGCGGGGCGGTGCCGGAGCCCTGGGCGAGGCCGAGGAGGTAGGCCGTCAAGGGGGCGGCGGGGCGGGCCACGCCGTGGGCCACGTCTCTGGTGAGGTCCAGGACGGCGTCACGGTCGACGGTCTCGGGATCAAGGCCCAGTTCCTTGCAGACCAGCGCGGTCCACTCGGCCAGCACGTTCATCGCGTTCCTCCGTGGGTGTCGTCCGGCGGACGGGGCGTGGCCCTGGTCTCGGCGGCGGCCAGGTCTTCGGCGGTGTCGCAATCGAACCACGGCGCGCGGCCGTCTTCGCCGACCGGCAGGCCGAGACACACCGGAAGGAGCGGGCCGAGCAGCCCGCGGAGCGAACGCCCCTCGTACACGCCCAGCGCGGCCCGCAGCGTCTCGGTCCGCCACACCCCGGCGAGCCACTGCTCCCGCCCGTCCTGATCCACGAGAACGGCACCGCCCGCGGGAGCCGCGGCGGCGAGCAGGCGACCGACGTGGTCCGCCCGCAGGAACGGCAGATCGGCGGCGAGCAGCGCCACCCAGGGCGCCGTGACGGCCTCCAGCCCCGCCCGCAGCGCGGGTACCGGACCGCCGCCCGGCGGGCTCTCCTGGACGAACACGGCCCCGGCCAGGCCGTCCCGGGCGGGACCCACCACCACGATCCGGCCGGCATCCGCCACGGCCCCGGCCACGCGCTCCACCAACGCCCGGCCGCCGACCCTGGCGCCGGGCTTGTCGGCCCCGCCGAGCCTGCGCGCCGCGCCCCCGGCCAGCACCACGGCGTCGTACGGAGGCGCGCCGTCGGGAGCGGGAGGCATCGCGGGACCCTCTCAGCCGCCGATCGCCGACATCGGGCGGGACGGCTGCAGGAAGGCCGGGTCGTCGATGCCGTGGCCGGCGCGCTTCCCGCGGACCGCGGCCGTCCAGCGTTCGGCGATCTCGTCGTCGGACGCGCCACCGCGCAGCGCGCCCCGCAGGTCGGACTCCTCGGTCGCGAACAGGCAGTTGCGGACCTGGCCGTCGGCGGTGAGCCGGACCCGGTCGCAGGCACCGCAGAACGGGCGGGTGACCGACCCGATCACCCCGACCCGCGCCGGGCCGCCGTCCACCAGGAAGATCTCGGCGGGCGCGCTGCCCCGCTCCCCCGGGTCGTCCGGCGTGAGCGAGAACTCCCGGGTCAGCATGTCCAGGATCTCCCCGGCGGTGACCATCTCCTCGCGCCGCCACCCGTGCTGGGCGTCCAGCGGCATCTGCTCGATGAACCGCAGTTCGTAGCCCCGCTCCAGGCAGAAGCGCAACAGGCCCGCCGCCTCGTGCTCGTTGACCCCGCGCATCAGCACGGTGTTGACCTTGACCGGTCGCAGCCGCGCCTCGTCGGCCGCCGCCAGCCCCGCCAGCACGTCCTGCAGCCGGTCCCGGTGCGCCAGGCGGGTGAAGGTGTCGCGGTCGAGCGTGTCCAGGGAGATGTTGACCCGGTCGAGCCCGGCCTCGGCCAGCGGCCCCGCGAGCCTGGCCAGCCCGATGCCGTTGGAGGTGATGGACAGCCGCGGCCGGGGACGCAGCGCGGCGGTCCGCGCGACGATGCCGGTCAGTTCCCGCCGCAGCAGCGGCTCACCCCCGGTGTAGCGCACCTCGTCGATGCCGAGCCGCTCCACCCCGATCGTGACCAGGCGGCAGATCTCGTCGGCGGTCAGCAGCTCGGGCTTCGGCAGCCAGTCGAGCCCTTCCGGCGGCATGCAGTAAGAGCACCGCAGGTTGCACCGATCGGTCAGCGATACCCGCAGATCCGTTGCCACACGCCCAAAGGAGTCGACTAGCACCAAGAACCCTCCTCTTCCCCCATAAGCCCCCGGCCGACCCGACAACCGCCCAACCCCCACCCTATGATCCGCCCTCACCCACTCCAGACCATCGAGCCGCCCACACCGGACATCCTTCACCCTCAACCCGCCCGCCCCCCGGCCGATTCCCCGCCGGCGGAGCCTCGCGACGGGGACGCGCGCGGGAGGGGCGCTAACCGGCGCGGGTTAACGCGGAACCCGAGTTTCTTTACGGCAATATGGATATTCGGCTATTTCTACCGTTCATATTGTATATAGCGTCGCCGGGTGTTTTGCCCTAACATGAGGCCGTGGCCGTGATTAACGAACGCATCCGGCGAATTCGTGCACGACGTACGTTTTCCCGAAGCGTCCCGCGACAGACCCCCTATCAGGACCGCACCGGCGCCGACGAGCCCCTGACCACGGAAAAGGAGCGGCCGCCGCTGCCGGTGAGCGTGATGTCGGAGTCCGCGTTCACGGTACGCGGCCACGGCGTGCACAGCGTTTTCGAGGAAAGCGTACGGGCCGTCGATCACATGCCGGATTTCACACGTGTTTCCGGTATGCGCGCCTACCGCCGCGACGTGATTCTCCACGTTCACACGATGGGCCCGTTCGCCGTGGCGCGGATGCTCGCCCACCGCGGCCCGAAACTGATCAGCGCGCACGTCACCCCCGAGACGCTCGCGGGGAGCATCCGGGGGAGCCACCTGGTGCACGGTCTGGTGCGCCGGTACATGCGCGCCGTCTTCGACATGGCCGACCTGGTGCTGTCGGTGAGCAAGGCGACGACGGCGGAGCTGGAGGAGCTCGGGGTGCGCGGCCCGATCCTCCCGATGAGCAACGCGATCGACGAGCGGCGCATCCAGCCGCTGCTGGACCGGCGCGCCGAGCTGCGGCAGGGGTACGGCTGGGACGACCGTCCCGTGGTGCTCGGCGTCGGGCAGATCCAGCCGCGCAAGGGGGTGGAGGAGTTCGTGGCGTGCGCCAGGAGCCTGCCCCACCTGCGGTTCGTCTGGGTGGGCGGCATGCAGTTCGGCATGCTCTCCGACGCCCGCGAGGACCTGACCCGGCTGCGCGCCGAGGCGCCGTCCAACGTCACCTTCACCGGCCTGGTGCCGCGCGAGGAGGTCTTCGCGTACTGCGCCGCGGCCGACGTGTTCTTCCTGCCGTCCAAGCACGAGACGTTCGGCCTGGCCACCCTGGAGGCCGCCACCGCGGCACTGCCGCTGGTCCTCACCGACCTGCCCTGCTACCAGGAGTGGCTCAAGGACGCCTACCTGCACGCGGGCACCGTCCCGGAGTACGTCACCGTGCTGCGCGGCCTGGAGGACCCCTCCGCCCGGTCCCGCTGGGGCGCCCTCGCCTCCCGGACGGCGGTCCGCTACGACTCCCGCATGCTCGCCGACGGCCTCCGCGAGGCCTACCTCCTGGCCGCCGCCCGGCATCGTCCCTGACCACCGCCGGTCCTCGGCGCGAACAGTCCGCGGTGACCGAATCGGCGAATTACGGTATCCGTTAAACGCGCGGGATCACTGTCCGCATTGATTGCGCGACCCCGCGCAATTCCCGTGATCACCTCGGGTTGGGCGAGGTATGTCCCCACCACCGATGGGCAAAACACAGGTGTCCCCACTCCCAGCGAAGCGGGAACCCTATGACCCGAATTGCCGCTGTGCACGGTGCGCTGCCCCCCAACCGCTATCCCCAGTCCGAGATCACCGAGGCCTTCGCACGGATCTGCCTCCCCCCCGACGCCGACCGGCGGCTGCTGCGCCGCCTGCACGCGGCGGCGCGGGTCGAGCACAGGAACCTGGCCCTGCCGCTGGAGGAGTACGGCAAGCTCGACGGCTTCGGCTCCGCGAACGCCGTGTTCGTCGAGACGGCGATCGAACTCGGCGCCGAGGCGGTGAGCGGCGCGCTGGAGGCAGCCGGGCTGACGGCGGAGGACGTGGACATGATCATGTTCACCTCGGTGACCGGCATCGCGGCCCCCTCCATCGACGCGCGGCTGGCCGGGCGCCTCGGGCTGCGGCCGGACGTCAAGCGCGTGCCCGTCTTCGGGCTCGGCTGCGTGGCGGGCGCCGCGGGCATCGCCCGGCTGCACGACTACCTGCGGGGCTGGCCCGGCCACGTGGCCGTCCTGCTGTCGGTCGAGCTGTGCTCCCTCACCCTGCAGCGCGCCGACGCCACGCCGGTCAACTTCGTGGCGAGCGCCCTGTTCGGCGACGGCGCCGCCGCCGTCGTCGCCTGCGGCCCCGACCGTCCCCTGCCCGGCCGCGGCGATCCGGCGGAGCCGGCCCGGCAGGAGAACAGTGTGACGGTGGTGGCCACGCGGGGGCATCTGTATCCCGGCACCGAGGCGGTCATGGGCTGGGACGTCACCGACAAGGGGTTCCGGGTGGTGCTCGACACGAGCGTGCCGGACGTGGTGCGCGCCCACCTCGCCGACGACGTGCACGGCTTCCTCGGCGACCACGGCCTGACCACCGCCGACGTGACGGCGTGGGTGTGCCACCCGGGCGGGCCAAAGGTCCTGGACGCGGTCGCGGAGACCCTGCGGCTGCCCCCCGGCGCGCTGGACGTCACGTGGCGGTCGCTGGCCGACATCGGCAACCTGTCGTCGTCCTCGGTGCTGCACGTCCTGCGCGACACCCTGGAGCTACGCCCGCCGCCCGGCACCCCCGGGGTGCTCATGGCCCTCGGGCCGGGGTTCTGCTCCGAACTCGTCCTGCTGCGCTGGTGACGGCGTACCCGGGCCCGCTGATCGCCGGGGCCGTATCGTTCGGAGACATGTCCCTCTGGTACGTGCTGCTGGTCCTGCTCGTCGGCGTGGAGCGCCTCGCCGAACTCGTGGTCGCCAAGCGCAACGCCCGCTGGAGCCTCGCCAGGGGCGGCCGGGTGTACGGCGCGGGCCACTATCCGTGGATGGTCGCGCTGCACACCGGGCTGCTCGCCGGGTGCCTGGCGGAGGTCGCCCTGGCCGGGCGGCCGTTCGTCCCCGCGCTCGGCTGGCCGATGCTCGCCCTGGTCGTGGCCGCGCAAGGGCTGCGCTGGTGGTGCATCACCGCGCTCGGGCCGCAGTGGAACACCCAGGTGATCGTGGTGCCGGGGCTGCCGCTGGTGACGCGCGGGCCGTACCGCCTGCGGTGGCTGCGGCACCCCAACTACGTGGCGGTCGCGGTGGAGGGCGCGGCGCTGCCGCTGGTCCACTCGGCGTGGGTCACCGCGGTGGCCTTCACCGCGCTGAACGCCGTCCTGATGGTGGTGCGGATCCGCTGCGAGGAGCGGGCCCTCGGCGACCCGCTCGGCACCGGCCGGGCGCCCGCGTGATCGACGTCCTGGTGGCCGGGGGCGGCCCGGCCGGCCTGGCCACCGCCGTCAACGCCGCCCTCGCCGGGATGCGCGCCGTGGTCGTCGAGCCGCGGCCCACCCCGGTCGACAAGGCGTGCGGCGAGGGCCTGATGCCCTCGGGCGTCGAAGCCCTGCGGGCCCTCGGCGTCCGGCCCGCCGGACACCCCCTGCGCGGCATCCGCTACCTCGACGCCCGCGGCCACGCCGACGCCCCCTTCCGGGAGGGCCCCGGCCTCGGCGTCCGCCGCACCTGCCTGCACGAGGCCCTGGCCGGCCGCGCCGCCGCCCTCGGCGTCACGGTCGTCCGGGGCAAGGTGACCGCCGTCCGGCAGGACTCCGGCGGCGTCCGGGCGGAGGTCCGCCGGACCGGCGCGAAGGACACCGGCGAGTCCCCGCCCGGGGCCGAGGACCACACGGACGGCGGCGAGACGATCCGGGCGCGCTGGCTGGTGGCCGCCGACGGGCTGCACTCCCCCCTGCGGGACGCGCTGGGCCTCGGGCTGCCGGACGGCGCGGCGCCGCGCCGGTACGGCCTGCGGCGGCACTACGAGGTCGCCCCGTGGACGGACTTCGTCGAGGTGCACTGGGCCGCGCGCGCCGAGGCGTACGTGACGCCGGTGTCGGACGGCCTGGTCGGCGTGGCCGTGCTCGGCTGCGAACGGCGGGGCTACGACGAGCACCTGCGCGCGTTCCCCGCGCTGCTCGACCGCCTGACCGGCCCGGCGGTGACCCCGGTGCGCGGCGCCGGGCCGATGCGCCAGCGCGTCCGTTCCCGCGTCCGCGGCCGTGTGCTGCTCGTCGGCGACGCGGCGGGCTACCTGGACGCCCTCACCGGCGAGGGCGTCTCCCTGGCGCTGCTGTCCGCGCGGGCCCTGGTGGAGTCCCTGCGCGCCGGCCGTCCCGACACCTACGAACGCGCCTGGCTCCGCCTGTCCCGCGCCCACCGCCTGCTCACCGGGGCCCTGCTGACGACCCGCCGGCACCCCGCCCCGGCCCGGCTGATCGTCCCCGCCGCCCGGACGCTGCCGCGTGTGTTCGGCGCCGCCGTCAACACCCTCGCCTGACGGTCAGCGGGATTCGTAGCGTTCGCGGCGGACCGTGGGCTTCTTGCCCTTGATGGTGCTGTGGCGCAGCGCCGCGATCACGTCGTCGGTGGCGTGGTCGGGGACCTCCACCAGGGAGAAGCGGTCGGCGATCTCGATGGCGCCGATGTCGCGCCCGCTCAGGCGGGACTCGTTGGCGATGGCGCCGACCAGATCCTGCGGGCGGATGCCGGAGCTGCGGCCCGCGCCGACGAAGATGCGGGTCATGCCGCGGCCGGGGGTGCGCTGGCGGCGGTCGTCGCGGGCGGCGTCGCGGCGGGGACGGCCCTCGCGCTCGGCGGCGCGCACGGGGACGTCGGGGATCTCCTCCTCGTCGGCGGCGCCGCCACCGGCCTCGTGGGCCAGCTTGACGGCCGCCATCGCGATCTCCATGACGTCGAACTCGTCGGCGAGCGTGTCGACCACGACCCGGAAGTGCTCCAGGTTGTCCTCCAGGATGCTCTCCTCCAGTGCGGCGCGGGTCAGCTCCAGCCGCCTGGCCCGCAGGTCGGCCACCGTGGGGACCTTCTCGACGGCGATGCGGTTCTTGGTGACCCGCTCGATCGTCTTGAGCATGCGATGCTCGCGCGGCTCGGCCAGCGTGATGGCCACGCCCTCGCGCCCGGCCCGGCCCACCCGGCCGACGCGGTGCACGTACGACTCCGGCGCCGAGGGGACGTTGTAGTTGACCACGTGGGTCAGGTGCTCGATGTCCAGCCCGCGCGCCGCCACGTCGGTCGCCACCAGCAGGTCCGCCGTGCCGTTGCGCAGCCGGGCCATCACGCGGTCGCGCTGCTCCTGGCCCATGCCGCCGTGCAGGGCCTCGGCGCGGTAGCCGCGGCCGTTCATGGTCTCGGTGAGGCTGTCGACCTCCTCGCGGGTGCGGCAGAACACGATGGTCGCCTCGGGCGCCTCCACGTCCAGCACCCGGCCGAGCGCGGCGGGCTTGTGCGCCCGGGGCACGACGTAGGCGCTTTGGCGGATCAGCGGCCCCTCCCCCGGCGCGGTGGGCTCGCGCTCGATCTGCACCCGCTCGGGCTCACGCAGGTGGCTGCGGGCGATGGCGTCGATGCGGGGCGGCAGGGTGGCGGAGAACAGCACGGTCTGCCGCTCGCGCGGGGTCTCCTGGAGGATGGCCTCGATGTCGTCGGCGAACCCCATGTCGAGCATCTCGTCGGCCTCGTCCAGGACCACGATCTCCAGGGAGTCCAGCCGCAGGGTCTTGCGCCCGATGTGGTCCAGCGCCCGCCCCGGGGTGGCCACGACGACGTCCACGCCCCGCTGGAGCTCGCGCAGCTGCCGCCCGATCGGCTGCCCGCCGTAGATCGGCAGCACCCGGGTCCCGAGCTCGCGCCCGTACCGGTGCACGGCCTCCGACACCTGCACCGCCAGCTCCCGCGTGGGCACCAGCACCAGCGCCATCGGCTCCTCCCTGGACCCCCCCGCACGCATCCGCTGAAGGATCGGCAACGCGAACGCCGCCGTCTTCCCGGTCCCGGTCGCCGCCTGCCCCAGCAGGTCCCGTCCCCCGAGCAGCAGCGGTATCGCCTCCCGCTGGATGGGCGTCGGCTCCTCGTACCCGAGATCGGTGAGCGCCCGCAGCAGTTCGGGCCGCAGCCCGAGATCGGCGAAACTCGTCACGTCTTCTTCGATGGCATCGGGGGTCATGATCGGGCTCCTAGTTCCAGACGGACGCGCACAAGGTGGTTCGTCCCACCCCATGCTCCACTGCACCGGCATGCTCAACGTCCGCCGGGAGGCCGTCACCGGCGCTCTCAACCCGGCCCGGGATCGTACCTTCAGCGTACGAGGACCACCCCCGCACCACACGGACCGGCCCACCATGCCTACTGAACAGGTAAGCCTACTTCAGCCCACCCCGAGCCCGATCCGCTCCGACCGCGCGGCGGGCACGCCGGACGCCGCCGTCGCCGGACGAAACCCCGGCTGAGAGGTGAGGAACCCCGTGTCACGACAGGCCGAGGCCCGCGTTCAAATGCCGCATCGACTCTTCGAGGAGACCGATCTCGAACCGCTGGGGATCGTCGTGCTCAGGCCGGTAACGGGCCATCAGCTCGTGCGCGGCGGCAAACCACCGCTCGAGGGCCGGAAGCTGGTCCTCGGCGGCCCGTCCGCGCTCGATCGCGTGCCGGACCAGCACCGCGAATTCCCGCGCCATGAGGTCGGGCTTCGGCCGCTGGGGGTTCACCCAGTCGTCGGCGATCACCGGGCGCAGCCTCGCGCCGGTGTCGTTCCAGTGGAGCAGCAGCGCGAGATCCGCGGTGAAGCCGTCCGGGAGCGCGGAGGGCCACAGTTCCCGCGGGGCCGCCCGCTGGCCGGACCAGGGCGTGGAACCGGCCTTGGGCAGCAGTTCGGGGAACAGCCTCCCCGCCAGCGGGGCGAAGAAGCCGTGCAGCCACAGCTGCGGGTAGACCGGGCGCCAGTACAGATCGGCGATGGTGGCGTCGGCGGTCCCGTGCAGCAGGGGCGCGACGAGCAGGGCCACCAGAGGCGGATCACCGTAGTAGAGGAGGTCGCCGTCGACCAGGCAGATGATCTTCCCGGTGGCGGCCTCGACCCCGGCGATGACGGCGTTGCCCTTGCCCAGCGGCGATTCGACGACCCGGGCACCCGCCCGCGCCGCCACATGGGCCGTGTCGTCCGTGCACCCGCTCGCGCTGACGATCACCTCGCCCTCGACGCCGAGGACGCGGAGTCCGGCGTACGCGGCCGTCACGACCTCGGCCACGGTCTGCTCCTCGTCGTGCGCGGGGACGACGACGGAGACAGGGCCGCCCCGGGCGGCGAGGGTGCGTTCCGGGGTCAGTTCGAGCCCGAGCGCCGGGTCGATATCGCCGCGGCTCATGTGGGAATGCCCGCCCACAGCGGGTTGCGGTCGCTGTGCGGGCCGACGATGTTCTCTTCGTGCGGGTCCAGCGGGATCAGCCCTTCGGCGTTCCAGGCGGAGATGACGTCGGCGGGCGGTGCGGTGCCGACCCACAGCCCGTCCTGCACCTCGATCGTACGAGGTTGCCCCGCGCGCGACAGGATGACCAGCCGCACGCGGTACTCGGCCCTGTGCGGGAGGCGGGTCCCCGCGCTGCCCTCGGCCCCGACGAGCGCCAGATGGCGCCGTACGCGGGTCAGCCAGCGGTCGTGCTCGTCGTGGGAACGGCCGTACCGGGAGGGGGACTCCCCGAGGTCGCTCGGCAGGTCGTAGAGCAGCAGGCGGTGGAAGCGGTAGCCGGGCTCCTGGCGCAGCGCCACACGAAACAGCGCCAGGTCGAGGTCGTCGCGGATCACGGCCCAGGGGCCCGGCTCGACCCAGTGACCGCCGAGCTGAACGGCCCAGACCTCGGCTCCGGGACCCACGGCGTCGATGCCCTGACGCCAGGCTTCGGCGTCCATCACACGTCCAGCAGTTCGTCGAGGAGGTCGATCAGCTCGCCCTGCTGGCGCCGCCGCGAGCCGAGGACCTGCTCCGCGTCCTTGTGCCATCTGAGCACCACAGGCTCTCCATCCCCCTTGTCGGTGAAGACGAACCGGGCGTGCTGGAGGGCTCCGGCGAGAAGAGGGCCGGGCAGGCGGGAGAGCAGCGTGTGCGCCGACCGCCGACGGTTCGCCGTCAGCCGCAGGACGGCGGCAAGCGTGACACTGGCGGGCCGCGCGGCCAGCGGTGGCATCGGAAGCTGGTTCGGCGAGGAGTACCCGGCGAACGCGTCCAAGGCGTAGTTGGTCAGGCTCGGGCGGGTGCGGGCGTTGGTCAGCGCCTCCGTCATCCAGTCCAGAGCCGCCTCGTCGTCACGCAGGCAGTCGTAGGTCGCGAACATCGTGATCTGGCTCCGCAGGTAGCGGGGATCCACGGAGTAGTTGGGATCGTCGTCCCTGCCTTCCGGGGGCACGTACCGCCGGTCGCGCAGGCCCGCGATCACCAGGGAGGCCAGTTCCAGGCTCACCGCCCCGAGGTCGCCGCACCCCGCCAGGAGCGGGGCGGATCCCGGATGACGCTGCAGGTCCCGGCCGACGCGCTTCTCGATCTCGCTGAATATGCAGTCGCCGTTCCAGTAGTTGCCGTAGAACTTCTCCCCGGTGAGGATCTCGCACAGGATGTACAGCCCGCTGCCGACGTGACTGGCGCCGAACTCGCACATCGCGGTCAGCCACAGCAGTGCGGCGGCGGGGTCGCTGAAGCCGTACGGCCAGGGGTCCTTGGGGGTCCTGAAGAACCCCGGCGGGTCGGGATCGACGTACTGCACGATCCTCAGCCGTCCCTCGGCGACGGCGTTGACGATCTGCCTGGCCCCGGCGTCCTCGGCGTTGCGCTGGAGCCGGGCGTGGGCGCACTGCTGAAGCCATCCGATCACCCGGCAGATCTGCCCCAGGGTGACCGCGGCGGCGACCTCGTCCCTCTTGTCCTCCCGCTTGGGGAAGGTGAGCGCGCTCAGCTGCCAGCTAGAGCGCAGCGCCCCCTCAAGGAGGGGAGGGATCGCCGCCCGGGCCACGTCGCCGTTGAGGCTCTCGAACAGCACCGACCGGCCGAGGCGCTCAAGCAGGTGGGTGAGCAGCGCGAGCCGCCAGCGGGCCTGGCCCGCCGTCACGTCGTGCGGCCACCCCTGCACGACCTCGGCCGCGCGGTTGGCCAGCTCGGCCACGTCCTGCCGGTCGATCGACGACTCGATCTCGCTGAGCAGGTCGGTGAGATGGCCCTCTCCGGTGATCGCCGGCCGCCCGTCACCGGCCGCCGCCCGGTGGAGCCGGCGCGTGGTGAGCCGGGTGAGGACCGATTCCCGGCCGGAGGCCGTGCGGAAGCGCAGGAGCAGCAGCAGGGTGTCCATGCCGAGGGCGAGTTGCAGCACGCTGTACACGGCGCCGAGGGTGGTGAGCGCCGCGCCCGCGAAGATGTCGCCGACGGCCGCCAGCAGGATGCCCGCGATGGCGACCAGCAGCCACGAGGTCAGGCCGATGGCACGCACGAGATCGTTGAAGGACGGCCACCGCGTCTGTGTGGACGTCGTCACGGCGAACACGATGGTCAGGGCGGTGAGCAGGGCGGCGAAGAGCCCGAGCCCCACCTGCCAGACCACCCCCGCCTTGGCGGGGTTCATGAGCAGGCCTTCGGCCCACAGCACCGCGCAGGCGCCACTGGCGACGATCACCGAACCCGCGCGGACGATCGGACGCCAGATCACGAGATCGCACCATACTTCACCTTGTGGAGGGATGACGCGACATCTAGGCCTTTGTCATGGCGAGTAAGCCGGTGGCCCGGTACGGCCCGCTCCAGGGCAGGCCGTACCGGGAGGTGCGTCAGGTGGCGGGGCAGTACTGGGCCTGTTTGCCGGTTATTCGGTAGGGGCAGTCGGAGTATTCGAGGAGGCGTAGGACGGCTTCGTTGTTGCGGGTGGTTTCGGGCTGGATTCTTTCGTCGGGGGGGTAGAAGCCGGGGGAGCTGGTGCGGGGGTACATCTCGAAGGTGTAGGAGAAGGTCTTGTAGTTGCCCCAGAGCCAGTCGTTGATGGTGCCGTCGGTTATGTAGAGGTCGCTGGACTGCTGGGGGGTGTAGCCGTTGGTGCTCGCCATGTTGCGGCCCAGGGCTTCCAGGGCGTCGTGGTCGTCCTGGGTGAGGCCGGCGGCGGTGTCGTTGTAGGTGTAGCCGTAGGGCCAGAGGACCAGTTCGCTGTAGGTGTGCCAGTCGATGTGGGTCTTGATCTGCTGGACGCCGCCCACCACGCGGGTGCGCATCCAGTTGGCGGCCAGGCGGACCTCGGGGGCGGACTCGCCGGCGGAGCCGCGGTAGGTCTCGCTGGAGGCGGAGCCGGAGGAGCCGCCGCAGCAGCCCCAGCGGTAGGCCCAGTTGCGGTTGAGGTCGGTGCCCACGGCGGAGGAGCCGGAGTTGGGCTGGCGGTTCTTGCGCCAGGAGCGGTAGGAGCCCGTGGCGATGTCGTACTCGCCGCCGTCGGGGTTGAGGTCGGGCAGGATCCAGATCTCCCGGGAGTTCACTAGATTCCTGATCCTGGTGTTGGAGGCGTAGCTGCCGGTGAACAAGTTGAGCAGGTAGAGCGCCATCTCGACGGTGAGGTGCTCTCGGGCGTGCTGGTGGGCGGTGAACAGCACCTCGGGCTCGTTCTCGTCCGTCGCCACGTTGTCACTGATCTTGATGCCGATCAGGTCGCGGCCTCCGTAGGAGGTGCCGTAGCTGAACTTGCGGGCGAGGGACGGGTAGGCGGCCACGACCTGGTTCACGGTCGCGGTCATCTCCGCGTAGTTGTGGTAGCCGGAGTCGGCCGAGGGGAAGTCCTGCGGCTTCGGCACCACGGGGGATAACGGGCGGGGCAGCCGGGTGACGGCGTAGCCGAGCGACTTGATCGCGGCGATCTCGCTCTCCGAGGCCGTCACCACCACCGACGTGTCCGCGACCTCGTCGATCGAGGCGCCGGTGGCCGCGACGGACGTGCGCTGCTGGGCCGTCGTGGGGCCCTGGACACGGTACTGCTGGTTGGGGGGCGGCTCGGCGGAGGCCCCCACCCCGCCGATCCCGGTGGCGAGGGTCACCACGAGGATCATGAGGCCGACGAGCAGACGATGTCTCACCTGTTCCTCCTTGACACGTGCTCTTGGGTTTTGTCACGTGTCCCCCATGAGGTTCAAGGCGGAAGGGCAGCCTGAAAAGGCCCAAATTTCTTGACATAGCGGGAGATGGCTGGTCAAGGCGGCGCGCCCGGCCGGTGGAGCGGCGCCGTCCGCCGACATCCTTCCCGAAAGCATGATTAATGCCCGTGACCGGGGTAACAGACGGGCGAACACGCAGATGGCCGGCCACCCGGTCGAGAAGGATCTTCATCCGTCAAGGAGAAACCCTATGGCCCTCCCCACTCTCACCCCCGAGCAACGCCAGGCCGCCCTCGTCAAGGCCACCGAGGTACGGCAGGCGCGCGCAGCCCTTCTGGCCCAGCTGAAGAGCGGCGACGTCAGCCTGGCCGACCTCCTGCGGCGGGACGACGAAACGGTCAAGCGGATCAAGGTCTCCCAGGCCCTCCGGGCGCTGTCCGGCATCGGCCCGACCAAGGCGGCGGCGCTGATGCAGCGCGCGGGCGTCGACGACCGGCGCCGCATCGGCGGCCTCGGCGTCCAGCAGCGCCGCAAGCTGGTGGAAGCCCTGTCATGACCCGTCCGGCCGGCCGGCCCCCCGCGTCCTGGACGCGGGGGGCCGGCCGATCTTCGTAGGGGTGCCGTTCCCCCGGCGGTCGGGAGCGAATAGTCTCGCGGTACCGACATCGCTCAGGGAGGCGACCTTTGGGCAAGCTGACCGAAGACGAGCGCGGGGATCTGGCGGCCATCCTGTCCAGCCCGGAGCTCAACGATCCCCGCGTCCACGCCGACCGGGAGGTGGGCCAGCAGCTGGCCGACTTCCTGCGCAAGGACATGCCGGACGTGGACGAGGTGGTGCTCGGCCGGGTCCTGCTGCGCGCCGCGGTCACCATCACCCAGCTCGGGGACCGGGGCATGCCCCTGGAGCGGATCGCCAACATCCTCACGCTGAGCGCGGTCGACCTCACGGCCCTGGAGCTGGCCCGCGAGGAGTGACCCCCGACGAAACGAGAACGCCTGGCCCCGCGGCGTCAGCCGGGGGCCAGGCGTTCTTTCGTGCCCGGTGCTGTTCCTGACTAGCGGACGACCTTCACGTAGTCGGTCGCCGAGGAGCCGGTCAGGCCACGCGAGCCCTTGAACACGACCTTCCAGGTGCCCGACCAGTAGGCCGGGATCTTCGTGTAGAAGCTCCCGTCCGGGTTGGTCGTGATCGTGTCCACGTACTCCCACTTGCTCTTGTGCGCCCGCTGGAAGAAGATGCTGACGTCCTTCCAGCCGATGTACCGCCAGTTGTGCCACCGGGGCCCGTCGTCGCAGCGGCTGCCGCCGACGACGTAGGCGTCACCGTCCCACCACCAGTCGCCGTAACAGCGGGCGACCAGCAGCTTTCCGGTCAGGCTGAGCTTGCGGCCCTTCTTGACGGGTTCGGGCGAGGCGTCGAACCCGGCGATGCGCGTGGCGCGCGGGCCGTGGTACGGACGGACGTGCTTGACGTAGAAGGAGGACTCGGTCTTGACGACCTTGCCGTCGGCACCGACCGCCTCCACGTACACGAGCCACTTACCGCTCGGGTCGTGCCGGTCGAGGACGATGGTCCTGTCCCACTTCTTCACTTCCGTCCCTGAGGAGGCCTTGGCGGCCCCCGGGCAGGGGTTGCAGTCCGACCCGCGGGTGGGCCCGAAGCCGATCTTGACGTCTTCGGCGCCCACGGTCGTGACCGTGGCCGTGACCGCGACCTTCTCTCGCCCGCGGATGACCACCGGGTCGGGGGTCACCGAGACGGACTCGATGGAGACCGGGGTCTCCGGCGCCGTGTCGGCGAACGCCGGAGCTGCCACCGTGAGCACCGAGGCGCCCATGGCGGCCGCTACCAGAGTGGTAGCGATGCGTTTCATCATGGTGGAACTTCCCTCTCCCCGTAGAGAAAAGGCATCCCAGGGTGGGGTGTGCCCTACGTCCCATAGACGACGAAATAGGGAAGAAAGTTGCGGGATGGACCCCAGTAATTTATTACGAATAGGACACTTCTCCCGAAGCCTCGCCCGTTTAAGACAATTTTGTCCATTTATAAGGGGGAATGTCCGGTCAGCCCGCGTACATCGCGTCGATGGCCTCGGCGTACTTGGCGTGGATGACCCGGCGCTTGAGCTTCAGGCTCGGCGTCAGTTCCTCGGTCTCCGCGGTCCACTCGACCGGCAGCAGCCGCCACTTCTTGACCTGCTGCACCCGGGCCAGCTTGTCGTTCGCCGCCGCCACCGCGGCCTCGGCCTCCTTGAGCACCTCGGGGTGCTCGGCCAGCTCGGCCAGCGAGCCGTACTCGATGCCGCGGCCCTGCGCCCACACGGGGGCCACCTCGCCGTCCAGGGTGAGGATCGCCACGACGTACGGCCGCCGGTCGCCGTAGACCAGGGCCTGGCCGACGAGCGGGTGCTCCTTGAGGTAGCCCTCGGTGTTGGCCGGCGACATGTTCTCGCCGCCCGCGGTGATGATGAGCTCCTTCTTGCGGTCGACGATGCTGACGAAGCCGTCCTCGTCGACGGAGCCGACGTCGCCGGTGTGCAGCCAGCCCTCGTCGTCGAGCAGGTCGGCCGACGCCTCGGGGCGGTTGAGGTAGCCGGCGGTGTTGGCGGGGCTGCGGGTGATGATCTCGCCGTCCTCGGCGATGCGCACCTCCACCCCCTCGCCGGGGCGGCCGACCGTGCCGAGCTTGTACGCCGAGGAGCTGTTGGCGGTGAACGCGCCGCTGGTCTCGGTCATGCCGTACACGTCGAGCACCTTCAGGCCGAGGCCGGCGAAGAAGCGCTGCACCTCCAGCGGCATGGGGGCCGCGGCGGTACCCAGCCAGCGCGCGTTCTCGAAGCCGATCATGGACCGGATGATGGCGAGCAGCGCGGCGTCGGCCCGCTCGTACGCCTCGGTCACCTCGGCGCTCGGCGTGCGGCCGTACTGGCCCGCCTCGATGTACGCGAGGCCGGCGGCCATGGCGGCGCGGACCTGCTCCTGCTGCTCCTCCGGCTGCGTGGCGAGCAGCGCCTGCAGGCGGGCCATCATCTTCTCCCACACCCGCGGCACCCCGAAGAACGCCACCGGCTTGACCTGGCCGAGCACCGAGCCGAGCTGCGCCAGGTCGGGGCAGAAGTGGACGTGGGAGGCCTTGAACAGCGGCAGGTAGAGGCTGAGCACGCGCTCGGCGATGTGGGCGTAGGTGAGGTAGGAGATCTGCGACCCCACCGAGGGCAGCCCGGCCATGCGGTCGGTGATCACGACCTCGAAGCAGACGTTGGCGTGGGTCAGCGGCACGCCCTTGGGGTTGCCGGTGGTCCCGGAGGTGTACAGGACGGTGAGGGTGTCCTCGGGCGACACGGCGGCGGCGCGGGCCTCGGCGGCGGCCGGGTCGGCGTCCAGCAGGCGCTCGCCGAGGGCGACCAGGTCGTCCCAGCCCATGAACAGCTCGCCCTCGGGGGCGTCGTCCAGCACGATCACCTTGCGCAGGCCGGTGAGCTCGCCGAGGACCGGCCGCCAGCGCTCCAGGTCGGCGGCGCCGACGACGGCGTACCTGGCCTGGACGTCCTCGGCGACGAAGGCGATCTGGCCGGGGGTGAACGTCGAGTAGATGGAGCAGGGCACACCGCCCGCGTGCACCGCGCCGAGGTCGGCGAGCACGTGCTCGCTGCGGTTCACCATCATCAGCGCGACCGCCTCGCCGGGCCGCAGGCCGAGCTCGTACAGGCCGGCCGCGATGGCGAGGACGCGGCGCCGGGCCTGCGCGTAGGTAAGGGTGGTCCAGCCGTCCACCGCCAGGTCGGAGTAGGCGGGATCGTCGGGGTACCGTTCCGCCGTCGCCTTGAATTGTTCGCAGATGGTGAGTCCGGCGATCTCCTGTTCGATCTCGTTACGGTCGGCGATGACCCGGGGGTCGGCCATTTCACGCCTCCAGAAAGTGCTCACTTGCACGCGGTGGCATGCATCGCACCACAGGCCATCACCGTGGGCAAGACCTCTCCGGTGAGAAGAACGGCATGGTGACCATGGGCAGACGGCCCATCACTCCGGGTTACGATTCCGCTACGTTCTGACACTCCGGTTGACTCGCGGTTTCGGACAATTGGCAATATCTACTACATTCAAGACATTCCACGCGGCGACCTTGGGGAGGTTCGCGCGCGCGATCACGGCACCGGACGGGGAAGGCGGACCAGGCATGGCCCGAGAGCTCGGCGTGCGCGCCGGACCCGAGACGATCTTCGGACATCCGCGCGGCATCGTCACCCTCTTCTTCACCGAGATGTGGGAGAGGTTCAGCTTCTACGGCCTGCGCGCCATCCTCTACTTCTTCCTGATCGCCACCGCCGCCGAGGGCGGCCTCGGCCTGCCCAAGACGACCGCGACGGCCGTGGTCGGCGTGTACGGCGCGCTGGTGTACCTGCTCGCGCTGCCCGGCGGCTGGATCGCCGACCGCGTGCTCGGCGCCCGCAAGGCGGTGCTGACCGGCGGCTGCGTCATCATGCTCGGCCACATCTGCATGGCCGTGCCGCTCCGGGGCCCGGCGACGGTCTGGGCGGGCCTGGCGCTGATCGTGGTGGGCACCGGCCTGCTCAAGCCGAACATCTCCACGATGGTGGGACGGCTGTACCCCGACGACGCCAACGCCCGGCGCGACGCCGGCTTCTCGATCTTCTACCTCGGCATCAACCTCGGCGCCTTCGCCGCCCCGTACGTGGTGAGCAACCTTGCCGCGCACGGCCGCTGGCACCTCGGCTTCGGCGCGGCGGCCGTGGGCATGGCGTTCGGCCTGTTCCAGTACGTCCGCGGCGCCCGCCACCTGCAGGGTGCCGGGGACCTCCCCGGACACCGCCTCACCCCCGCGGAGAAGGCGCGGTTCACGCGGGGCGCGCTGACCGGCCTGGCCTGCGTGGCGGTGGCGATCGCCCTGTGGGCCCTCACCGGCACGCTCACCGTGGACCGCTTCACGGTGGCGCTGACCCTGGTGACCGTCTGCGTCCCGATCGCCTACTTCGCCTACATCCTGCTGGGGGACCACGGGCTGACCGCGATGGAACGTTCCCGGATGAAGGCGTACGTATGGTTGTTCGCCGCCGCCTCGGTCTTCTGGATGATCTACGACCTGGCGCCGACCGTGCTGAACGACTTCGCCGCCACAAAGACCGACCTGCGGCTGTTCGGCCACTCGATCACCGCGGCCACCACCCAGTCGTTCAACCCCCTGATGATCATGATCTTCGTGCCGGTCTTCGCCGCCCTGTGGGTGCGGCTCGGCGACCGGGTGGGCGCCGCACACAAGTTCGCCTTCGGGCTGTTCATGATCGGCGTGAGCTTCGTGGCGATGGCGTTCGCCGCGAACCTCGCCCGCTCCGGGCCGATCTCGGTCTGGTGGCTGTTCTGGGTCTACCTCATCCAGGTGTTCGGCGAGCTGTCGCTGAGCCCGGTCGGGCTGTCGGTCACCGTCGAGCTGGCCCCGCGGGCGTTCCGCAGCCAGATGCTCGGGGTGTGGTACCTGTCGTTCGCCGTGGGGGACGCCATCGGCGGGCAGACGGCGCGGCTGCTCGGCTACATGTCCCAGCCGGCGTACTTCTCCACCCTGGCCGCGGTCGCCGTGGTCGCCGCCGCCGTGCTGCTGGCCTTCGCGCACCGGCTGCGGGTGCTGATGGGCGAGGAACGGGCCGAGGCGGTCACAGGGCGGGCATGAGCGGCTCCCCGGCGGGGCCGCGCGGGGCGGCGGCGCCGGGCGCGCGGGCCTCGGCCAGCACGCGCACCGCGCCGCGCAGCGCGTCCGGCGGCAGGGTGAAGGGCAGCCGCAGGTAGCGCTCCAGCGTGCCGTCCACGCCGAACCACGGGCCCGGCGCCAGCCGCACCCCGCGCGCGGCGGCCGCGTCGGCCAGCGGAGTGGCGACCGGAGCGTCCAGCCGCACCCACAGCGACCCGCCGCCCGGCGGCGGGGTGAACTCCCAGTCGGGCAGCTCGGCCCGCAGCGCCTCGGTGAGCGCCGCCCTGGACGCCCCGAGCTGCTCGCGCCGCTCGGTCCTGACCTCCTCCACCCGCTCCATCAGGTGGACCACCACGAGCTGCTCGAACAGCGGCGCGGCGATGTCCATGGCGGCGCGCAGCACCGCCAGGCGGCGCACCAGGGCGGCCGTCGTACGGATCCACCCGATGCGCAGCCCGCCCCACCACAGCTTGGACGCCGAGCCGATGCTGATCACCCGGCCGTCGGTGTCGAACGCCGCCAGCGGGGACACGGGGGGCACCTCGTCGACGGCCAGCTCGGCCCAGCTCTCGTCCACCACGACCGTGGTGTCGTACCGGCGCGCCGCCGCCGCGAGCGCGGCCCGGTCGTCGTCGCCCATCAGGCGGCCCACGGGGTTCTGGAAGTCGGGGATCACGTACGCCAGCCGCGCCGCCGCCTGGCGCAGGGCGCCCTCCAGCAGGTCCAGGTGCCAGCCGTCGTCCTGGATGCCCACCGGCACCAGGCGGGCGCCGCGCAGCCGGGCGGCGTCCAGCGCGTGCGGGTAGGTGGGCGACTCCACCACCACCGGGTCGCCCTGCCCGGCGAGCAGCGTCATCAGCAGGTGGATGGCCTGCTGGGCGCCGCCGGTGACGAGGATCTGGTCCGGCCGGGTGGGCAGCCCCCGCGCGCCGTAGCGGGCGGCGATCGCGGCGCGCAGCGGCGCCAGGCCGACCGGGTCGTAGCCCATGCCGAGGCCGTAGCGGGGGTAGGCGTCGGTGGCGGCGGCCACGGCGTCCGGCAGCAGCGCGGTGGCCGAGGGCGCGGCGACGTGCAGCGGCAGCAGGCCGTCGTCCGTCGAGGCGATCCAGGGGTTGTCCAGGCCGAGCGCCCCGGGGCCGGGCAGCGCGGTCCAGCTGCCCGCGCCCTGGCGGCTGTCCAGGTAGCCGCGTTCGCGCAGCCGGTCGTAGGCGGTGGTGACGGTGGTGCGGCTCACCCCGAGCGCCTCGGCCAGGTGGCGCTCGGCGGGCATCCGCACCCGCACCGGCAGCCGTCCGTCCAGGATCAGCGCCCGCACCGCGTCGGCCAGCGCGCGGTAGTACGGCCGGGCGCCGGGGGGCAGGTCGATCAGCCGGGCGAGCTGTGGCCCGCTGAGGTAGCGATCCATAAGGCCACTTTCGCTGATTGGCCCTTTATCGGCAAGGCGGCGGCCCAGCACCATTACGACCACTATGAGCGAGATATCCCTTCCTTCCCTCGGATCGCTGCCGAACCGCCTGTTCCGCCTGCACGCCGGGCTCGCGCTGTACGGCGCCGGGGTCGGCCTGCAGATCTCCTCGGGGCTCGGCAACGACCCCTGGGACGTGTTCCACCAGGGCCTGGCGGTGCGCACCGGCCTGTCGGTCGGCACCTGGATCATCCTGATCGGCGCGCTGGTCATGGTGTTCTGGATCCCGCTGCGCCAGCGGCCCGGCATCGGCACGGTGAGCAACATCGCGCTGCTCGGCCTGTTCGTCGACCTGACCATCTGGCTGCTCCCCGTCCCGCACAACCTGGCCGCGCGCTGGGCCTACCTGCTGTCCGCCGTCGTGCTGGTCGCCGCCGCCACCGGCATGTACCTCGGCGCGGCCCTCGGCCCCGGCCCCCGCGACGGCCTGATGACGGGCCTGCACCGCCTCGGCCTGTCGATCCGCGCCGCCCGCACCCTGATCGAGGTCACCGTGCTGGCCGCCGGATGGCTGCTCGGCGGCACCGTCGGGGTCGGCACCGTCGTCTTCGCCGTCGCCATCGGGCCGCTCACGCAGTTCCTCATGCCGCTGACGGGTCCGCGCGCCGCCAGGACCCACTAGCGTGACCCCATGCGGATCGAGGACTACGCCATCATCGGCGACATGCAGTCCGCCGCCCTCGTCGGGCGGGACGGCTCGGTGGACTGGCTGTGCCTGCCCCGTTTCGACTCCCCGGCGTGCTTCGCCTCGCTGCTCGGCGACGCGCGCAACGGCCACTGGTGGATCGGCCCCGCGGGCCCTGACCGGCGGCTCAGCACCCGGCGGCGGTACCGCGAGGACACCCTGATCCTCGAGACCGAGTGGGACACCGAGGGCGGCACGCTGCGGGTCACCGACTTCATGCCGCCCCGGCAGGCCAACCCCGACCTGGTCCGCATCGTGGAGTGCGTGTCGGGCACCGTCGAGGTGGCCACCCAGATCCGCATCAGGTTCGACTACGGCCGCATCGTGCCGTGGGTGCGCCGCAACGGCGGCATGCTCCAGGCGATCGGCGGGCCCGACTCGGTGTGGCTCCACTCCCCCGTCCCGCTGCGCGGCAGCGACTACTCCCACAAGGCGACGTTCCGCCTCTCCGCGGGCGAGAAGGTGCCGATGGTGTTCACCTGGCACCCCTCCCACTCCCCCAAGCCCGAGGTGATCGACCCGTACGAGGAGCTGACCCACACCGAGCAGCTGTGGCGGGCCTGGGTGGCGCGCTGCGAGCCGCGCGCCAAGGACGAGTGGCGCGACGCGGTGGTCCGGTCACTGATCACCCTCAAGGCGCTCACCTACGCCCCCACCGGCGGCATCGTCGCGGCGGCCACCACCTCGATACCCGAGGACCTCGGCGGCGTCCGCAACTGGGACTACCGCTACTGCTGGCTGCGCGACGCCACCATGACCCTGGACGCGCTCATCGGCGCCGGGTACGTCGACGAGGCCCGCGAGTGGCGCGAGTGGCTGCTGCGGGCCATCGCCGGCCGCCCGCAGGACCTCCAGATCATGTACGGCGTGGCCGGGGAGCGCCGCCTGCCCGAGATGGAGCTGCACTGGCTGGACGGCTACGAGGACTCCCGCCCGGTGCGCCTCGGCAACGCCGCCGTCGACCAGTTCCAGCTGGACGTGTACGGCGAGGTGATGAACTGCCTGTACCTGTCGCGGGCGTCTGGCCTTGCGGCGATGTCGCGCACCTGGGCGATCCAGCGCTCGCTGATGGACTTCCTGGAGTCCCACTGGGACGAGCCGGACGAGGGCCTGTGGGAGGTCCGGGGGCCGCGCAGGCACTTCGTGCACTCCAAGGTGATGGCCTGGGTGGCCGCCGACCGCTCGATCCGCCAGGTGGAGCACTTCGGGCAGAGCGGCCCCGTCGACCGGTGGCGCGACCTGCGCGACCGCATCCACGCCGAGGTGCTGGAGAAGGGCTTCGACCCGATCCGCAACTCCTTCACCCAGTCCTACGGCTCACGCGAGCTGGACGCGTCGCTGCTGCTCATCCCGCACACCGGGTTCCTGCCGGTGCACGACCCCCGGGTCGTCGGCACCATCGAGGCCGTCGAGCGGGAGCTGATGTCCGACGGCTTCCTGCTGCGCTACCCCATCGCCCAGGAGAACAGCGTGGACGGCCTGAGCGGCGGTGAGGGCGCGTTCCTGGCGTGCAGCTTCTGGCTGGCCGAGGCCCGGGCCATGGTGGGCAGGAAGCGCGAGGCGACCGAGCTGTTCGAGCGGCTGCTGTCGCTGCGCAACGACGTCGGGCTGCTCTCGGAGGAGTACGACCCGCGCTACGGCCGCCTGGTGGGCAACTTCCCGCAGGCGTTCAGCCACGTGCCGCTGATCCACACCGCGCACACCCTGTCCCGCGCCGACCCCCTGCCGAGGCTCGCCGACCTGCCCGTCGACCCGTGCTGACCGGAGCCGCCCCGGCCGTCCCGGCGGGGCGGGCCCGCGCTAGTGGTCCTGGGCGAGGTCGGCCAGCAGGCGGGCGAACTCCGGCGGCGGGGCCACCACCAGGCGGCGCTGGCCGTTCTGCACCACCAGGTCCGCCTGGATGCGGGTGAGCCGACCGTGGTTCCACCAGTAGACGTGCGGGCTCAGGCCGCCCTCGCCGGCGTGGTACTCGCGCCGGGCGAACAGCCACAGCCGCTCGATGGCGCGCATCACCGACAGGCCGTCCACCGGGTGGACGATCATCTCGCCGGGGTTCGGCAGCGCGACCATGACGCCGTCCGGCGAGACCAGCAGGTAGTCCTGGACGCGGCGCAGGTGGACCGCGGCGCTCGCCGCCGACCCCGACAGCCGCCACGCGGGCACGCCCTCGAGGTCGAGCCGCTCGGTGGCGAGCTTCTCGTCGTCCAGCACGTTGCGCGCCGCGAGGTCCATCGCCTCGCCCGGCGGGATCTCCCAGCAGAACGCCTCCGCCGGGCGCACGGCCCGGCCGGACACGGTGAGGATCTCCACCAGGTCCGCGGCGATGTGCCGGCCGATCACCCGGGAGGGGTCCTCCAGGGCCTCTGCGCGCACCACGCGGGTGCGCAGCAGGGGGCGCACCGCGGCGAGGTCGCACACGTCGGGCAGGTCGGGGTCCCGGCCGGCGGCACCGGACAGGTGCTCGGCCACCAGGACCGGCCAGTCCTCGCGGGGCCGCCGGGCGGCCTCGAGCCGCAGCCCCGCCAGCCGCACGGTGATGCGGCGGCGCGGCGCGGACAGCTCCAGCGCGGCGCCGTCCCGCTGGAAGGAATAGCCGTAGCCGAGGCTCTCGGCGACCAGTCCGAGGAGGGAGTCCAGGTCGACGTCCTCGACCGGGCGCTCGGCGGGACGTCCCGCCAGCCGCTCGATCAGGTTCCGCCGAGCCACGCCCCAGCGGTCTCGGTATCGTGCGAACCAGCCCAATCCAGGCTCCCAACTACCGCCATCCATCCCCCGGACCGGGACTACAGTGCCGTAGCGGGATCGCGGAAAAGACAAGTCAAAGAACACGATTGGGTATCGATGACGGCATCCGCCCCCAGCCATGCGGTGAACTGGGGGGTCCCGTGCCCGATGGGCAGCCCGGCGATCATGGGCACGTCCAGCACGGCCAGCCGCTCCACCAGCGCGGGCAGCGGATCGCCGCAGCCCACGAAGGACCCGAGCACGACGCCGATCGCCCCGTCCAGGCACCGCGCCTGCATGAGCTGGGTGAGCATGCGGTCCACGCGGTACGGCTGCTCGTCGACGTCCTCCAGCAGCACGATGTGCCCCTGGCCGCGCATGGCGTACGGCGTGCCGCACAGCGCCGCGAGCAGGCTCAGCGTGCCGCCGGTCAGCGGGCCCTCGGCGTGCCCCGGCACGATCACCTGTTCACCGGTGACCGGCCCGGGCTCCCCGGCCTCGAACAGCGACGCGCGCAGGTGGGCGAGGGTCTCGCGGTCCGGCCCGCCCTGGTCGCCGAGCGTCTGGCAGGCCGGCATCGGCCCGAAACAGCTCGCCACCCCGAGCCGCACGGCGAACGCCTGGTGCAGCGCGGTGATGTCGCTGGACCCGAGAAGGATCTTGGGCCGGGCGGCCTCCATGGCCTGCCAGTCCAGCAGGTCGAGCAGCCGCGTGGCGCCGTAGCCGCCCCTGGCGCAGATCACCGCGCGCACGTCGGGGTCGCACCAGGCGTCCTGCAGGTCGGCGGCGCGCCCGGCGTCGGAACCGGCGAGGTAGCCGCGGCGGTTCAGGACGCGGGGCATCACCACGGCGTCCAGTCCCATCTCGGTGAGCACGTGCCTGCCGCGCGCCAGCCACACCGGGTCGACCGGGCCCGAGGGGGCGACGATCGCCACCCGGTCGCCCGGGGACAGCCGGGACGGCACCCAGAGCCGTTGGCTGGTCATCCCGCTCCTCCTGATGCTCCTGCTCCGGCGGATTTTCGGACGGAAGAAACCCTGGAATCTGCCGAAATATCTGTCACTTTGAGTACTCTTACCCAGGTGAGGCCATACGGCCCGCTTGGGCCGGGCATGGCCGGTTCGTTCACCTCGCAAAGGGTGTCAGACTGTCCTCACTTATGCGACCCCCGCCCCACATTCTCGTCGTCAACGGAATCAAGGTCCGCCGGCCGGTCTTCGTGCTCGGGGCCCCGCACTCCGGCGTGACCCTGCTCGCCCGAGCGCTCAAGCGCTCCCCCGGCTTCCATCTGACCGTGGGCCGGCCGGGTGTCTCCAGCGTCGTGCGGACCTTCGCCCGCCGCCCGTCGATCATGCGCAGCAAGGGCGGCGGCGCGGTGCGCGTGCTGCGGGACGCGCTCGCCGACGCGTGGCAGATGGTGCCGGGGGCCTGCGCGGACTGCCCGGCGTCCTGCCGGGAGGCGGGCGCGGTGACCGGCGGCGGGCCGTGCGCCTCCCCCGGCGGCGTCGCGCGGTTCGGTGACGCCGACCCCGACCTGCTCTACAGCGCCCCGGTGCTGCTCCAGGCGTTCCCCGACGCCCGGCTGATCCAGCTGATCAGGGACGGCAGGGACGTGGCGGCCGACATGCTCGCCGACCGCTCCGCCATGGACTGGGCCAGGCCCGGCATGGTCAGCGACGAGACCGAGTTCCCGAGCCCGTTCCTCGGGGTGAACTCCGGCACGCATCTGACCAGGTGGGCGGGCATGGACCCGGCGGGCAAGTGCGCGCTGCGCTGGCGCAGCGCGGTGCGGCTCAGCGCGGCGCTGCGCAAGGAGATGCCGCGCGAGCAGCTGCTCACCGTCCGGTACGAGGACCTCGCCGCGTCCCCCGAGCAGGCCGTGGCCGCCGTGTCGGCCTTCCTGGAGACCCGGGTCTCCGCGGTCGCCCTGTACGGCGCGCCGCCGCCCAAGGTCGGCGTGTGGCGCACCCGGCTCAAGCCGGACGAGGTCACGCTGGTGGAGAAGATCGCCCGCGAGGAACTGGCCCGCCTCGGCTACACCGGCGCCCCCAGCGGCAGCCTGCGCCGCTGACCTGGGCCGTCCCCGCACTCCAAGACGCCTCGCGCCCCCCGGCGCTCTACCTCTGGTGCTCGAACTGCGTGCGGTACAGCTCCGCGTAGGCGCCGCCGGAGATGAGCAGGTCGTCGTGGCGGCCGCGTTCCACCACGCGGCCGTCCTGGACCACCAGGATGGTGTCGGCCTCGCGGATGGTGGACAGCCGGTGCGCGATCACCAGGGACGTGCGCCCGGCCAGGGCCGTCTTCAGCGCCCGCTGCACCGCCGCCTCCGACTCCGAGTCCAGGTGCGCGGTGGCCTCGTCCAGCACCACGACCCGGGGCGCCTTCAGCAGCAGCCGGGCGAGCGCGACACGCTGCTTCTCACCGCCCGACAGCCGGTAGCCCCGGTCGCCGACCACCGTGTCCAGACCGTCGGGCAGCGCCTCGATCAGCTCGGAGATCTGCGCGGCGCGCAGCGCATCCCAGATCTCCTCGTCGGTGGCGCCCGGCCGGGCGTAGCGCAGGTTGGCGCCGATCGTGTCGTGGTACAGGTGGGCGTCCTGCATGACGACGCCCACCGTGTCGTGCAGGGACGCCAGGGTGAGCTCCCGCACGTCCCTGCCGTTGATCAGCACGGCGCCGCCGGTGACGTCGTACAGCCGGGACACCAGCGAGGTGATCGTGGTCTTGCCCGCCCCCGAGGGCCCGACCAGCGCGACCAGCTCGCCGGGTCGCGCGGTGAAGGAGATGCCGCTGAGCACCTCCTGGTTCGGGCCGGTGTCCGGCCGGGCCACCGACTCCAGGGACGCCAGCGACACCTCCTCGGCGGCCGGGTAGCGGAAGCGCACGTCGTCGAACTCGATGGTGACCGGGCCCTCCGGCAGCGGCTTGGCGTCCGGCCGCTCGGCGACCATGGGCTTGAGGTCCAGCACCTCGAAGACCCGGTCGAAGCTCACCAGGGCCGTCATCACGTCCACGTGGACGTTGGAAAGGCTGGTCAGCGGCCCGTACAGCCGCATGAGCATCGCGGACAGCGCCACCAGGGTGCCGACCTCGAAGGCCCCGTCGATCACGAACACGCCGCCCACGCCGTACACCAGAGCGGTGGCGAGCGCGGCGACCAGGCCGAGGGCGACGCGGAACACCGTGCCGTACATGCCGACCACGATCCCGAGGTCGCGCACCCGGCCCGCCCGCCCGCCGAAGTTGGCCGCCTCGTCCGCCGGCCGGCCGTACAACTTGGCGACCATGGCTCCCGCGACGTTGAAGCGCTCGGTCATCACCGAGCTCATCTCGGCGTCCAGCTGCATCTGCTCGCGGGTCAGCTTGGACATGCGGCGCCCCACCCACCGGGCGGGGAACACGAAGACCGGCAGCAGGACCAGCGCGATGAGGGTGACCTGCCAGGACAGCACGAGCATCGCGCCGAGCACCATCAGCAGGCTCACGACGTTGGACACGATGGTGGACAGGGTGCTGGTGATGGCGCGCTGCGCGCCGATCACGTCGCTGTTGAGCCGGGACACCAGGGCGCCGGTCTGTGCCCGCATGAAGAACGCCACCGGCATGCGCTGCACGTGGTCGAACACCTCGGTGCGCAGGTCGTAGATCAGGCCCTCGCCGATCCGGGAGGAGAACCACCGCTGCACCAGGCTGAGCCCGGCGTCCACCAGGGCGAGCCCGGCGATCACCAGGGACAGCATGACGACCACGCCGGCCTGGCGCGGCATGATGCCGTCGTCGATGATCGACTTCAGCAGCAGGGGGTTGGCGATGACGATCGTCGCGTCCACCACGACCAGCAGCAGGAACGCGACGATCTGCCGGCGGTACGGCCGGGCGTACCTGGCGATGCGCGGCACCGTGCCCGGCGTCAGCCTTTCCTTGGTCACCGAGCTGTCCCGCCGCAGGGACCGCATCACCTGAGGGCCGTATCCCCCGCCCAGCATCGACATCGCCGACTCCGCCGCCCTTCGCCGATCCCTCGTCCCCCGTACGCGTAACGGAGGCGCGTCACGGCCTTCCGTTCTTCACACCGGCGAAGCGCGCGGATCGGTCACGCGATTCCCGGGTCAGCTGTGGGCGGAACCGTTCCCCTCGGCGCCCGCCTTCCCGAACAGCGCCTGGAGCCGTACGGCCTGCTCGGCGCGTTCGGCGGCGCACTGTTCCTCAAGGGTGCGTTCAGGGGCGCCCAGCAGCAGTCGCTTGGTCGCCGCCGCCGCGTCCCGGTCGGTGGTGAGCAGCGCGGCCGCCAGCTCACCCACCGCCTCGTCCAGTTGTGCGCGCGGCACCACCCGATCGGCCAGGCCGAGGCGCAGTGCCTCCTCGGCGCCGACGTTCCGGGCGGTGAGGCAGATCTCCACGGCTTTCGCCACGCCGACGATCTCGACCAGCGGCTTGGTGCCGGTCAGGTCGGGAACCAGCCCGAGGGCGGGCTCCTTCATGCAGAACTTGGCGTCGTCGGCCAGAATTCTTAGGTCACAGGACAGGGCCAGTTGGAATCCGGCCCCGATCGCATGTCCTTGAACTACCGCTATCGACACGATGTCCGGGCGGCGCAGCCACAGGAAGCCCTGCTGGGCCTCCGTGATGCGCGCCAGGAACGTCTCGCCGTCGAGCGCGGCCGCGGACGCGAACGAGCCCTGTCCCGGCAATCCCTCCGGTGAGAACATGCGCAGGTCGATGCCCGCTGAGAAGGACGGCCCCTCGCCTCTGATCACGACGACGCGCACGTGTTCCGGCAGGGTTCTGCCGATCCGTGCCAGTGCCGACCAGGTCGCGAACGTCTGTGCGTTCCGTTTGCCCGGCCGGTCCATGGTGATCGTCGCGATCTCGCCGCCCACCTCGAAGCGCAAACCGATCTCCGCGAGTTCCGCGCCGCCGAGAGCCGTCTCCGGCCCACCGCGCGACTCTCCGCCACGCCTGGGCGTCCCGTCGGTACCCGGCTCGGCGCGATCTCCCGCTGAAATCGCCGCCGCACTCCCCCCAAGCGTCGCTTCCGGCATCGCCCGCTCCATCCGTGAGTCGCCGTCCCGTCACGTCCCGAACCCGATCCTTGTTCCAGAATCAGATTCTACAGACGTGGGCGGAACCGGCGACCGCGTGGGAACGAGCGGCTGCGGTCGCGCGTTTCCGAGGCGGCTAGCTAGCGCTTGGACTTGCCTCGGGTGGCTCCGCCGCGCCCGCGCAGAGTCACGCCGGACTCGCTGAGGATGCGGTGGATGAACCCGTACGACCTGCCGGTGGAAGCGGCGAGCGCGCGGATGCTCTCACCCGCGGCGTAGCGCTTCTTCAGGTCGGCAGCCAGTTTTTCGCGATCGGCCCCAGTTACCCGGGTGCCCTTCTTCAGAGTCTCGGCCACGAGTACCTCCTGTAGTGCCAGACTTCCGCAGCGTTACTCACGCCATGATCAGTCATTTCGGCCGGATCGGCTACCTACTCCATGGGAAAAGATCCGTACCCGCTCAAATTAAGATCAGGCGAGTGCCACAAGATCGGAAAATTCATCGCTCCAAGCGTCTTCCACTCCGTCTGGTAGCAAGATCACCCTATCTGGTTGCAGCGCCTCGACGGCTCCCTCATCGTGGGTTACCAGGACAATTGCCCCAGAATACGACCTCAATGCCGAAAGTACTTGATCGCGACTAACTGGATCCAAGTTGTTGGTGGGCTCGTCGAGCAGCAGGACGTTGGCGCTGGAGAGCACCAGAGTGGCCAGGGCCAGGCGGGTCTTCTCCCCGCCGGACAGCACCGACGCCGGTTTCTCCGCGTCGTCCCCGGAGAACAGGAATGAACCGAGCACCTTGCGCAGCGCGACGTCGGGCACGTCCGGGCCCGCCGACCGCATGTTCTCCAGGACGGTGCGGGCGGGGTCCAGGGTCTCGTGCTCCTGGGCGTAGTAGCCCAGTTTGAGCCCGTGACCGGGGTGGACCTCGCCGGTGTCGGGCTTCTCCAGGCCGCCGAGAACCCGTAGCAGAGTGGTCTTCCCGGCGCCGTTCAGGCCGAGCACGACCACGCGGCTGCCGCGGTCGACGGCGGCGTCCACGTCGGTGAAGACCTCCAGTGAGCCATAGGACTTCGACAGTCCGGTGGCGGTCAGCGGGGTGCGGCCGCACGGGGAGGGCTCGGGGAAGCGGAGCTTGGCGACCTTGTCGGAGCGGCGCTCCTCCTCCACCCCGGACAGCAGGCGGCGGGCGCGGCGCTCCATCTCCTGGGCGGCCTTGGCCTTGGTGGCCTTGGCGCGCATGCGGTCGGCCTGGGAGAGCAGCTGGGAGGCCTGGCGCTCGGCGTTGGCGCGCTCGCGCTTGCGGCGGCGCTCGTCGGTCTCGCGCTGGGCGAGGTACGCGGACCAGCCGACATTGTACGTGTCGATGACGCAGCGGTTGGCGTCGAGGTGCAGGACGCGGTTGACCGTGGCTTCAAGAAGACCCACGTCGTGGCTGATAATGATCAAGCCGCCCTGGTGGGATCGTAAAAAATCACGAAGCCACCCGATTGAGTCTGCATCGAGGTGGTTTGTCGGCTCGTCCAAGAGGAGAGTCTCCGCTCCGCTGAACAAGATCCGCGCGAGTTCCACCCGCCGGCGCTGCCCTCCGGACAGCGTCTCCAGCGGCTGGGTCAGCACCCGGTCCGCCAGCCCGAGGCTGGAGGCGATCGACGCGGCCTCCGCCTCCGCGGCGTACCCCCCGAGCACGTGCAGACGGTCCTCCAGGCGGCCGTACGCCCGCACCGCCTTGTCGCGCACCCGCGAGTCGTCCGACGCCATTCCCACCTCGGCCGCCCGCAGGTCGCGCAGCACGTCGTCCAGCCCCCGCGCCGACAACACACGGTCGCGGGCCAATGTGCTCAGGTCGCCCGTCCGGGGATCCTGCGGCAGGTACCCCACGCTCCCCGTCGACGACGTGGTCCCCGCCGCAGGTAGCCCCTCCCCCGCCAGCACCTTGCACAGCGTGGTCTTCCCCGCGCCGTTCCTGCCGACGAGCCCGATGCGGTCCCCCGGGTTCACCCGGAAGGACGCCCCTTCTATGAGCAGGCGCGACCCGGCCCGCAGTTCGATGTCAGACGCGATGATCATGATGAGGGAAACACTCCCGGAACGGGTGACGGGGAAACTGAGAGAGCGCCGGCAAGGAGGCGACGAATCGCCGAGCGGCCCCCCGGCAGGGACCCGCTCTTTCCATGGTGCGCCGATCAATCGGGAGTGCGCATACCCCTAGTGTACGACCCTCCCCCCACCAGCACTCCTGGTTATCCCTCCCGCCGAGCCCTCCCCCACCCCGGCCCCCAGCGACCGCCCTCTCCCCGGCACGCCAACCCCCTCCGGGAGCGACCACTCACTCTTTCGCCGAGCCGGTCCCCTGCGAGTGGTCGGTCAGAGACGATCGTTGCTGTGACTGAAACCCCAGTCGCGCTGGGGTGGCAGTGGCCCACCCGTTGCCGTTCACCAGCCTGACCACCACCACCCACCCCACCCCGCGAGCCCTCCGACCGCACATGACAGCACCCCGCGACAGCGGGCGCTGGTGCCCTTGCCTTTCGCGGGCCGGCTAGGGGTGCTCGGTCAGAGACGATCGTTTGCTATGACCTAAACGAGCTGAAACCCCATGTCGCTGGGACGGCAGTGGCCCACCCGTTGTCGCTCACCAGCCTGACCACCACCACCCACCCCAACCCACGAGCCCTCCGACCGCGTATGAACACCCCCGCGACAGCGGGCGCCGGTGTCCTCACCCCTCGCCGGACCGGCCCCTACGGGTGGTCGGTCAGAGACGATCGTCGCTGTGCTGTGCACGAGCTGAAACCCCAGTCGCGCTGGGATGGCAGTGGCCCACCCGTTGTCGCTCACCAGCTTGTTCCTCACCACCCACCCACCCCGCGAGCCCTCCGGCCGCGTATGAGCAGCTCCGCGACAGCGGGCGCTGGTGTCCTCACCCCTTGCCAGGCCGGGCCCTACGGGTGGTCGGTCAGAGACGATCGTCGCTGTGGCGTGAACGAGCTGAAACCCCAGTCGCGCCGGGACGGTAGTGACCCACCCGTTGCCGTTCACCAGCTTGTTCCTCACCACCCACCCCACCCCGCGAGCCCTCCGACCGCACCTAAACAGCACCCTCGACAGCGGTCACGCCGTCATGGCGCCGCTCGGCTCCCCGGACGGGTGGTTGGAAATCCGGCGCCGATCCGACGAGAAGTGATACAGCGAACCCGGCGCCGTCTTACGAGTGGCTGCCCGGAATCGTGCCCCTGCTTGACATCGCCCCTGCTTGGGACCAGCCGAAGCCAAGGAACTACGCGCTCCAACCCCTATCGCTTGAGCGATACGGCGCACCTATTGGCGATTCGCAGGTTAGTGGGTTCCTGCCCACCCAACCGGTGGTCCCCTCCGCCAGCACACTGGCGCCAACCGGCCCCCGCCGCCCGCTGGGCGCACCATGGAGAGGGCCGACCGCTGTACGGCGTCGCCGGGTTTGCGCGTGCACTGTCTCACCGCCGCGGTACCGGTCTGGGCCGTCGGGGCGGGTGAGCTGAGTGCTTGCCCGGTAGTGGCATGGATAGGGACCGCGCACCGTGGAAGGGATGGCCGCCGTACGACGGCGCCGGATTCGCCGTACATCTTCTCGCTGGCGAGACCTCTCGGACTTCTCCTCATCCGCCGTCTCAGAGGTCACCGAGCTCGCGCGGGATGCCCCTCGTATACGCGGACGGAGGGCTCACGGGGTGGGGTGGGCGGTGAGGGACAAGCTGGTGAACGACAACGGGTGGGCCACTACCACCCCAGCACAACCAGGGGTCCAATCCGCTCATGACCGACGCCACCGTCACCCCCCGATTCACGGTGCAACTAGGTCACCACGCCTGCTGCCACGGGGTGTTCATACGCGGACGGAGGGCTCACGAGGTGGGGTGGGCGGTGAGGGCCGAACTCGTGAACGACAACGAGTGGGCCACTACCACCCCAGCACAACCAGGGGTCCAATCCGCTCATGACCGACGCCACAGTCACCTCCCGATTCCACGGTGCAGCTAGGTCACCACGCCCGCTGCCACGGGGTGTTCATACGCGGGCGGAGGGCTCGCGAGGTGGGGTGGGCGGTGAGGGCCAAGCTCGTGAACGACAACGGGTGGGCTACTGCCGCTCCAGCGCAACAAGGGGTTCAGCCCATTCACGCCACGACGACGATCGTCTCTGACCGACTACCCGCAGGGGGCCGGTCCGGCGAAAGACGCCTGTCGCCGGACGACGGCGCTGGCGGCGCCGTACGACGTCTCACCGTCACGGCGCCGGATCGGGTGGGGTGGGGCGGCTTAGGGG
>NZ_JBHSRF010000089.1:0-35501 GCF_042658925.1 Sphaerisporangium aureirubrum | reverse complement strand
GGGGCGGCGGGGGTGGGGGAGCTGCGGGCGGGGGTGTTGTCGGTGCGGGGGGAGCCGGTGGTCGTCGGTGAGGTGGGGGCGGTGCAGCGGGTCGCGGGGGTGTTCAGGGAGGGGCTGCGTTCAGCGGCGGACGTGTTGCCGCCGGGGGAACGTGGGTTGTTGCCGGGGCTGGTGGTGGGGGACGTGTCACGGATGGAGGAGCAGGTCAGGGAGGATTTCAGGACGGCAGGGCTCAGCCATTTGACCGCGGTCTCCGGCGCCAATCTCGCGATTCTCGCCGGGGTGGCCCTGGCGGTGGGGCGCGGGGTGGGGTTGCCGTTGGCGGGGCGGGCGGTGCTGGCGGTGGTCGCGATGGCGGGGTTCGCGGTGATCGCCAGGCCGTCGCCGAGTGTGCTGCGGGCGCTGGTGATGGGGTCGGTGGCGGCACTGGCCCTCGGGACCGGGCGGTCCAGGGACGGGGTGGCGGCGCTCTCGGTGACCGTTCTCGGCCTGGTGCTGTTCGACCCGGCGCTCGCCAGGGAGTACGGCTTCGCGCTGTCGGTGTTCGCCACCGCCGGCATCCTGGTGCTGGCCCCCCGCTGGCGGGACCGCATGGCCCGGCGGATGCCTCGCTGGGCGGCCGAGGCGGTCGCCGTCGCCGCCGGGGCACAGGCGGCGGTGACCCCGCTGCTGGTCCTGATGTCCGGCGAGCTCAGCCTGGTGGCGATCCCCGCCAACCTGCTCGCCGCCCCCGCGGTACCGCCCGCCACGATCCTGGGCTTCGCCGCCGCCGCGCTCGCCCCGACCAGCCTCGACGCGGCCCGGCTCCTTGTGCACCCCGCCGGCTACGCCGTGAGCTGGCTCATCTGGGTCGCCCGCCAGGCCGCCGCGATGCCCAGCGCCACCCTGCCCTGGCCGCCAGGCCTGTTCGGCCTGTTACTGCTCCCGGTCGCGGCCGTCGCGGCATGGTTCCTGCTCCGCCGCCCGCTGCTCCGCCTGGCGGTCTGCGCCGTCGTCGCGGCCCTGATCGTCTGCGCCGTCCTGGTACGTCCGGCCCTGGCCCCCTGGCCCCCGCGAGGCTGGCTGTTGATCGCCTGCGACATCGGCCAAGGGGACGCCCTCGTGCTCAACGCCGGCGAGTCACGCGCGGTGGTCGTCGACACCGGCCCCACCCCCGCGCCTGTCGACCGCTGCCTACGCGATCTGGGAATACGCCAGATCCCTCTCCTCGTCCTCACCCACCCCCACGCGGACCACGTCGGCGGCCTCACCGGCGTCATCCGCGACCGCCGGGTCGGCGCGGTCCTCGTGAGCCCTGCCGACAGGTCGGGATATCGGGAGGCTGGGCCGGTGTCCGATCGTGGCCGCGCGGTCGGTACGGACGGCGTCGGGCCGGGCAGGCGGCCGGGGCATCAGGATGCCCGGTCGGTGCCGGACCTTCGTCGTCTCGGGGTTCCCGTCTGGACGGCCACCACGGGCATGTCCTGGCGGATCGGCCGCACCTCGCTGACCGTCCTGGGGCCGGAGCCGGACTCCTTCACTCCAGGTCCGGGCGAGGGGTCGACCACCAACAACGCCAGCATCGTCCTGCATGTTCGATGGCCGACCGGCTCCGCTCTCCTCTGCGGTGACATCGAGACCGAGGCCCAGGCCGCGCTCCTGCGCCAGGGACTTCTCCCGGCGGACATCCTGAAGGTGCCCCATCATGGCTCCGCCCGGCAGGATCCTGCGTTTCTCGCCGCGTCGCGTGCCCGTGCCGCTCTCATCAGTGTCGGCACCCCCAACGACTACGGCCACCCCGCGCCGCGCACGATCGCCCACCTGACCACCTTGGGCATGCGTATCCACCGGACCGACCGTGCTGGGGACCTGGCGGTCATCACGAACGGTCCGGGTCTGGCGGTGGTGCACCGCCGCCGTTGAGCCTGGCGACGTAGTGACAATAAGTGACCTATGCTTCACTATGTATGGATGGTGGCCGAGTTGGTGCTGTCCTACCTCAGAGTCCTCACGTGGCCACTGGTCGTCGTTCTCGTGCTCCTGCTGTTCCGCAAGCAGATCGGCCGCCTCGTGGGCTCGATCAAGGAAATCGAGGGCTTCGGCCTCAAGGCGACGCTCGGCGAGCAAGTGGCCGACACGGCGGCACAGGCCGAGCAGGCGCTCGACGACTATCCGTTCGTGAGGGCCGAGGACGCGACGGCTCCTCTGCCGGGGGTTCTAGCCCAGGTCGCGGACGCGCTCGAAGCGGCGCTGCGCGTGAGTGAGGTCGGATACGGCTCGTATACGGTGTCCGGCACGGGTGGGCCGTTGAGCGAGGCCAGATCACTGATGGATGAGCTGGACGCGACCCTGGCCGGCATCCTGATCGCCGTCGACCTGCGGGTCGCTCAAGAGGGCCGGCCCGATCTGTCGGCGTGGCCGATCCGGAGGGATGTCGCCGCCGTCGAGACTCATCTGGTCCGTCTCACCGGTTACCGCGGCTGGGGCGGCGTGGTGCTGGCCCGCAATCGCCTGCGGCTGACGTTGTCCGTGGTGTGCGTCCAAGGGGAGCGGACAGTTGGACCGCAGGAGGCCAGGAGGTTCACCGCGGTCGCGCGGAACGTGGTGCGGCGCCTGCACGAGCTGGCCCGGACGGTGATCGCTTCGGCGGAGCGTGCCGGGGACGGGAGGCGGTACCAGTGACGCGCCCGCGTGCCGGAGCTCGCCGGGGCGGTGGGGGTCAGAGGGTGGCGTGGGTGGGGGTGTGGAATTCGGTGTCCAGGTCGGCTGCGTAGACGGAGCGGTCGCAGGGGGCGCAGCGGTAGAGGATGGGGCCTTCGTCCAGGGCGGAGCCGCAGCGGGGGCAGCTGTGACGGTGCGGGGCGGAAATCATGGACGTTCACCTCCTTCCTCGTGTGGTCTTCACCTGCAGAATGCCCGAGCATACCTGCAGGTGAATTGCCGTTGACTTGCAGTGAGACACACGGTTGCGCATGTGTGTCGTGGGACCAACGGGATTGCACAATTTTACCTTTTACCGGGGGGCGGTAGAGGGATCTCGGGAGTGGTCGTGCGACGGGGTGGGGTGGGGCAGGGGTGCTGCCGGGGCAAAAGCGAAGTGCCGCCAGAAGTTCTGGCGGCACTTCGTCAGGAAGTGTTCCTCCGGACCCGGGGAGGGTGGAGGCCGCGCGGGGAGGGTGGCCGCGCGGCCCGGGGGGTTAGTTGATGGTGAGGGTGAAGGTCGAGGTGGTGTTCTTGATGTTCTGGAAGTTGTTGCTCATGCGGAGGTTGTTGAAGACGGCGTTGCCCACGGCGGGGCCCTGGCCGGGTTCGGGGAGTTCGTTGACCCAGATGCCGAAGCCGGACTTGGCGTCGAAGGCGTCGCCGCTGCGCTGGGCGCCGGTGATGGAGACGTTGGTGAAGATGGTGTCCTTCACCGGGAACTGGGGCTGGCCTCCCACGTAGTTGGTCTGGAACATGATGCCGCTGTAGGTGGGGTCGACGATGTCCACGTCGGTGACGCGGATTCCCTGGAAGACCTTCGAGGCGGAGAAGATCCAGATGCCGGGGAAGGTCTGCGAGCCCCAGAAGTGGCCGCCGGCCCGGATGATCGAGATGTTCTCGAACCTGGTCGGCGGGTCGGCGCCGAAGCCGTTCATCGCGTACCCGAAGTCCAGCGAGCTGATCGTGATGCCGGAGTAGGTCAGCGTGTCGGCGATGTAGATGTTGCGGAAGGTGTTGGCGTACCCGCCGTAGACCGCGATGCCCGCGGCCCGCCAGGGCAGGATGGCCGTCAGGTTCTCGTAGATGTTGTTCTTCTCGTCGGCGCCGCCGGCGTCGATCGCGGAGAACAACGCGAAGCTGTCGTCACCGGTCGACCTGGCCTCGTTGTTGCTGACCAGGTTGTCGGTGCTCCCGTTGGTCATGTTGACGCCGTCCGCGAACAGGTCGCGGATGCGGGAGTTCTTGATGGTGACGAAGTCGGTGTTGGCACCCCAGTAGAGGCACACCGTGTGCTCGTTCCAGATGTTGTCGATCACCATGTTGGCGACGTTGGCGAAGTCGAAGACCTTGCCGGGTCCATCGATGCGCGAGGTGTAGTTGCCGAAGAAGGCGAAGTTCGCGAACGTCGAGCCGTTCGCCGACGCCTCGGCCCGGAAGCCCGCGTCGGTGTTCTCCTGGGTGGACGGCGTGTAGAACCGGGTGAACCACGGCCCGGCCCCGACGACCTTGACGGCCTTGCCGTACACCTGGAACTTGTTGCTGGTCTGGTAGTCGCCCGCGGGCAGGTAGACGCCGGTCAGCGTGCCGGTGGTGTCCATCCGCACCCGGTCCAGCGCGTTCTGCACGTCCTGGTGGGTGAAGCCCGCCGGGACGGTGTACCGCGCGGGGTCGGGGTTGGCGATCGGCGACACCTGCTCCAGGTTGACGAAGTCGATCGCGTAGGTGTGGGAGTTGGCGGCGTCCTTCTGCAGCCGGATCTTGCTGCCCGCCGGGACCGTCGTGCCGAGCAGCACGTTGGCCTCGTCGTAGATGTGCCGCGGGCCGCCGGCGCCAGGCGAGTTGCCCGGGGAGGCCTCGGCGCCGTACAGCCACGCGTACCGGGAGGTCAGGTTGATCGGCTTGAGGAAGGTGCCGTTGACGTAGATGTTGAGGGTGGAGTTGATCCCGCCGCCGCCGGGGGCGTCCGGGATGGAGAACCGCGTGACCAGCGTGTTGGTACTGGCCTTGGTGGTGAACTCGACGTAGTTGCCGTTGCTGTTGAGCGTGACCGCCCTGCGGCCGGACGCCTCGCCCGCGACGTCGCCGATGGTGCGGTTCGGCCCGACCACCTGGGCGCCGCCGCCGACCACGCCGTCCTCGGCCTCGTACATGTCGTACGGCATGTTGGCGCCGCGCCCGACGAAGAACGGCTGGTTGCTGGTGTTGTTGGCCTGCTTGACCGGCAGCTCGTTGCCGTCGTTGGCGAGCACCGTTCGCACGGTGTACTTGCCGTTGGCGGCCGTCCAGGTGCCGAGGTTGACCGGCGACGCGGTGGCTCCGGCGGCGATGGCGCCGCTGTAGGACCCGGTGAGGGTGCGCACCACCGAGCCCGCGTCGTTGAGGACGGTGAGGGTGATGCCGTGCGCCCCGCCCGCCGACGCGATGTTGCCCTGGTTCCTGATCGCCACGCTGAAGGTCACGGTGTTGCCGTTGGCCGGGTTGCTCGGCGACCAGCTGGTGTTCGCGACCAGGTCGGAGCTGTCGACCGGCCGCACCACCAGCGGGGACGGGCTGGTGTAGGAGTTGTTGGTGTCGTTCTGCTCGATGACGGTGCCGCCCTCGTCGACCTTGGCCGTCAGCGCGTACGTCCCGGCGTCCCTGGTCCCGATGCCGGCGGACACGGTGGCGGTGGCCCCGGCGGCGAGCGCGCCCACGGCGGCGGTGCCGACCTTGGTGGTGGCCAGGTAGAAGTTGACGTCACTGGCGGGGCTCGCCGCGTTCCCGATGTTGCGCACCGTCGCGGTCAGCGTGACGGCGTCGGTCTCGACCGGCGAGGCGGGCGAGGCGGTGAGGGCGGTGACGGTGAGGTCGGGGTTGGGGGCGGGTGTGCCGATCACCTGGAACTCGGCGACCTGCCCGGCCGGGGCCCCGGAGTTGGACGTAATGCGCAGCTGGACGTCCGCGATCCGCCCGGAGACCGGGATGGTCACGGTGTTCCCGCTCGCCGGGTTGAAGGTGTACACGGCCGCCGCCGACAGGCTGGTGAACGACGTGGAGCTCTGCTCCCGGCCGAGCACCTGGACGGTCTGCGTGCGGGTGCCCCACGAGGAGTCGGGGTTGAGCTTCAGCACGACCGAGGAGACGTCGGCGTTCGCGCCGAGCTGCACGGTCAGCACGCTCGGGTACGCCCCGCCCGCGCCTTCCCAGTAGGTGGCGGTGTTGTTGTCGTTGGCGTTGGCCGCCACGAACGTGAAGACCGAGGACGAGGCGGTGATGGGCTTGCCGACCGCCATGTTGGAGCCGCCGCCGCTGCCGTTGCGGGTCACGACGTTGCTGTTGGACGACTGGTTGCCCGCCGCGTCCTTGGCCCGCACGTAGTACGACACGGTGGCGGTGCCGGGCTGGCTGTCGGTGTAGGTGAGCACGTTGCCCGCGACGCTGGCGCGCAACGTGTTGTTGGCGTACACGTCGTACCCGGTGACCGCGACGTTGTCGGTGGACGCCGACCAGGTCAGCCGGATCTGCCCGGAGCCGGGCTCGGTGTAGGCGAGGTTCCCCGGCGGGGTCGGCGCCTGCGTGTCGCCGGTCGACCCGGTGCGGGTCACGCTGTTGCTGTTGGGCGACTGGTTGCCGGCGGCGTCCTTGGCCTTGACGTAGTACGTCACCGTGGCACTGGCGGGCTGGGTGTCGGTGTAGGTGAGCACGTTGCCGGCGACGCTGGTGAGCAGGTTGTTGTTGGCGTACACGTCGTACCCGGTGACGCCGACGTTGTCAGTGGCGGCCGACCAGGTGAGGCGGATCTGCCCGGTGGCGGGCTGGGTGTAGGCGAGGTTGCCGGGCGCGGTCGGCGCCTGGGTGTCACCGGTGCTCGGGCCGTACGCCTCCACCTCGGACAGCTGCCCGGCGGGCCAGCCGGTGTTGGCCGTGATGTTCAGCCGCAGGTACCGGATGGTGGCCGCGGTGAAATTGATCGTCACCGTGTTGTTGCTCGCCGGGGCGAAGGAGTACCCGGCCGAGGCCACGATGTCGGAGAATGACGAGCCGTTGGTGCTTCCTTGCACCGCCAGGGTCTGGGTGCGGGCGCCCCACCCGGCGGTGGGCAGCTTGAGCACGACCTTGTTGACGCCCACCGCGGAGCCGAGGTCGACCTGGATCCACTGCGGGAAGGCGTTGTTGGCGCTCTCCCAGTACGACGCCTGGTTACCGTCGCCCGCGTTGGCGGCCACGTAAGGCGCGCTGGTGCCGCTCGCGGTGAACTGCCTGCCCAGGGCGAGGTTGGAGCTGGAGGTGGCCGCGCCGTAGACCTCGATCTCGGCGAGCTGGGCGGCGGTCCAGCCGGTGTTGGCCGTGATGTTGACCCGGACGTAGCGGGTGGAGGTGGCGCCGAAGTTGACGGTCACGGCGTTGCCGCCGGACGGGCCGAAGGCGTACCCGGCCGAGGCGACGATGGTGGAGAAACCGCTGCCGTCCGAGCTGCCCTGGATCGACAGGGTCTGCGTCCTGGCCTCCCACCCCGGTGGAAGTTTCAGCACGACCTGGTCGATGGAGGTGGCGGCGCCGAGGTCGACCTGCGCCCATTGGGGGAAGGTGCCGCCGGAGCTCTCCCAGTACGTCGACTGGTTGCCGTCGTTGACGTTGCCGGCGCTGTAGGGGGCGTTGGTGCTGCTGGCCGTGGCGGTCTTGCCCGCCGCCAGGTTGGGACCGCCCGCCGCGGAGACCGGTGTGACCGGCCACCCCAGCACGAGCAGGCCGGCCGCCAAAAGGGCAGCGACCAGCCGTGATACCTGCTTCGTTCTCATTTGCGATCTCTATCTCTCGACGGATGGGGGGCAGGCGGATGCACGGACGCAGTGCGCTCCAACCGGAAGTTGCGGAGAGAAGAAAGGAATAGAGCAGTGTCTTGCAAGATTCTTGCAGGGTGTTGGCCAAAGGTTACATACGTGCTACGGCCGCGTCAACGGGTCGGTAAGGGCGGCTTTCCCGGGTTGTGAAGGGCACGGCCCAGGGCCCCGCGGCCGGGTTGCCGCCGCGAGGCGCGGACGTGGGATGCTGCTGCCATGGCGACGGACGCGGCACCGGTCACCCTCGTGATCGGCGACGAGGAACTGCTGGCCGACCGGGCGATCGGCGCGGTGGTCGCGGCGGCCCGGGGCGCCGACCCCACCTCGCAGGTGCACGACCTCACCGGCGGCAAGGTCGAGTCCGGGGAGCTGACCCGCCTGACCTCACCCTCGCTGTTCGGCGACCGCTCGGTCATCGTGGTCCGCGCCGCCCAGGACCTCGTCAAGGACGTGATCGCCGAGTTCGTGACCTACGCCAGGTCGCCGTCCCCCGACGCCGTCGTGGTGCTCGCCCATCCCGGCGGCGTGAAGGGCAAGGCCCTGGTCGACGGCCTCAAGAAGGCCGGCGCGGCCGTGGTGACGGTCACCAAGCTGACCAAGCCCGGCGAACGGCTGGACTTCATCCGCGCCGAGATGCGCGCCTCCGGCCGCACCATCGGCGCCGAGGCCGCGCAGGCCCTGCTGGACGCCGTGGGCAGCGACCTTCGCGAGCTGGCCGCCGCCTGTTCCCAGCTGGCGTTCGACACCCCGGGCAAGGCCGTGAGCGAGGCCGCCGTCGCGCGCTACCACCGGGGCCGGGCCGAGGTGTCCGGCTTCACCGTGGCCGACAAGGCCGTGGAGGGCCGCCTCGGCGAGGCCCTGGAGCAGCTGCGCTGGGCCCTGTCCACCGGCGTGGCCCCCGTCCTGATCGTCAGCGCCCTCGCCGGCGGCGTGCGCTCCCTGGCCAAGGTGGGCGACGCCCCCCGCAACCTGCGCGGCGGCCAGCTGGCCGGCCACCTCGGCATGCCCCCCTGGAAGGTCGACCGGGTCCGCCGCCAGCTCAACGGCTGGGGCCCCGAGGGCCTGGCCAGGGCCATCCAGGCCGTCGCCGCCGCCGACGAACAGGTCAAGGGCGGCGGCACCGACCCCGCCTACGCCCTGGAACGCACCGTCCAGGTGATCGTCGCCAGCCGCACCGGCCGCTAGCACCGCCCCCGCGACCCACCGCGCACACCGCCGTACGGCGGCGCCGACTGGTCAGGTGCTGGGGATGGCTTCGGCGGGGGAGCGGGGTGGGACGAGGGCGCCGTCGTGGAGTTCCAGGACTCGGTCGGCGAGGGTCAGCAGGGCGGGGTCGTGGGTGGCGACGAGGGCCGTCACGCCTTCGCTGCGGACCACGGCCCGGAGGAGTTGCATGATCTGGCGGCCGGTCCCGGAGTCCAGCTGGCCGGTGGGTTCGTCGGCGATCAGCAGGCGGGGGCGGTTGGCGAGGGCGCGGGCGACCGCCACTCGCTGCTGCTGGCCGCCGGAGAGTTCGTACGGACGCTGGTTGACGTGTTTCTCCAGGCCGACCATCGCCAGCAGCACGCCGATGCGCTCCTCGCGCTCGGCCACGGGCGTGCGGGTCAGCCGCATCGGCACCCCCACGTTCTCCGCGGCCGACAGCACCGGGATCAGGCCGAACGACTGGAACACGAAGCCGATGACGTCCCGCCGCAGGCGCAGCAGCTCGGACTCGGGCAGGTCGGTGACCACGTTCCCGGCCACCACGACCCGCCCGGCGTCGGGGCGGTCCAGGCCGCCCACCTGGTTGAGCAGCGTCGTCTTGCCGGACCCCGACCGGCCGCGCACGGCGACCAGCTCGCCGGGGTGGACGCTGAAGGACACGTCGCGCAGCGCGACGACCTCCTTCGGCCCGGTCCGGTAGACCTTGCGCAGCCCTTCGACGGTCAGCAGCGGCTCGCCGGAAGGTTCGTGGTTCATTCGGTGTCCTCACCCTGTGGCCGGTCCGGCCACACTCCGATGTGGTCGCGTTCCAGCTCCAGCCGCACCCGCCGCTCCATGCCGAGCGTCCCGGTGAAGTCCCTCGGCAGCTGGAGCCGCCCGACGCGGTCCAGCACCGCGTACTCCTCGGCGATGATCTGCCCGTCGGACGACGCGCGGCGCAGCGTCTCGCTGCTGGTGCGCCCGTCGCGGATGCCCACGGTGCGGTCGACCTGCTCCGACACCAGCGGGTCGTGCGTGACGATCACCGAGGTGACGCCGAGCTCCCGGGTGGCGCGGCGCAGCGCGGCGAACACCTGCTCGGAGTTCTCGCTGTCCAGCTCGCCGGTGGGTTCGTCCGCCAGGATGACCTCCGGCGTGTTGGCCAGCGCGACGGCGATCGCCACCCGCTGCTGCTCCCCGCCGGACATCTCGTTCGGCTTGCGGTCCGCGCAGTGCCCCACCCCGAGCAGGTCCAGCAGCTCCGCCGGGTCCGCCCCGCCGCGGTTGCGGGCCAGCCGCACCGGCAGCCGCACGTTCTCCCTGGCGGTCAGGTACGGCAGCAGGTTGCGGGCCGTCTGCTGCCAGATGAACCCGACGACCTGGCGCCGGTACCGCAGCCGGTCCTTGGCCGTCATGGACAGCAGGTCCGTCCCCGCCACCCGGGCGACGCCCGCGGTGGGGATGTCCAGCCCGGACAGCACGTTGAGGAGCGTCGACTTGCCCGACCCGGACGCGCCGACGATGGCGATCAGCTCGCCCTTGTCGACGAGGAGGTCCAGGCCCTGCAGCGCCACCACCTCGACGCCTTCGGTCTTGTAGATGCGCACCAGGTTGTCGCACAGGATGTGCGCGTGCTCACCGAAGGCCGGCCGATGCTGGACGGCCCGCGCCTCCAGCTCCGACAGGTCCGGTGCGTCGAGCTCGGTCGGTGTGTCCAACTTCAGTCACCTACTCGCAGGATGGAACCCAGCGACCGGCGTCGGCCGATCGCGGCGTGCAGGAAGGCGCCTCCGACGGCCACGGCGGTGAGGCCGGTCGCCAGCAGCACCGGTGTGCCCGGCGACAGCTCGTACGTCCGCACGGCGATGTCGCCCGCGTAGACGCCGAGGTCGAGACCGGGCCCGAGGGCCGCGGGGAGCGCCAGGCCGAGCGCGAGCCCGGCGCAGGCGGTGAGGACGATCAGTGGGGTGATCTCCAGGACGGTCAGCACGGCCGCCTGGCGCTCGGACAGGCCGAGGGTGCGCAGGAACGACAGCGCCCGCACCCGGTCGGCGGCCCCCACCACCAGCGCGATGATCACCGTCAGCAGCGCGTAGACGGCCAGCGCGATGGTGACGACCCGGAAGGCGACCGTGATCGTGCTGGTGAGCGGCGTGCTGGTGATCTTGTCCAGGGACTCGCCGAACGTCGCCACGTGGATGGAGGGGATGCCCCCGGTGGCGGCGCGCAGCCGGTCCCCGTCGATGCCCTCGCCGCCGATCAGCAGCATGCTGGTGTAGTCGCGGGCCCCGGCGCGCTTGGAGGCGTCGTAGGGCACGACGATCAGGCTGTGCGTGGTGAAGCTGATGCCGGGCAGGCCCTCCGTGATGACCCCGCGCTGCACGATCTTCATGCGGATGTGCCAGCCGATCTCGAGGCCGGTCATGCCCGCCAGGTCCGGCGACACCAGCGCGGGGATGCCGGGCGGGGCCGCGTCCGCGGGCGCGGCGGGCACGTCCAGCGGGGTGGCCGCGACCAGGCGGCGGTAGGCGTCCAGGTCGACGGCGACGACGGTGGCGGTCTTGCCGCTGATCCCGATCTGCGCGGTGCCCTTGTCGGCGCGCAGGACGGTCCGCACGCCGGGCACCTTGCCCACCTTCTCGATGACGTCGGGGGGCAGCTCGGCGGCGCTCTCCACCCGGGCCGCGGCGCCGGTGGCCTGCCATGCGGCCAGGCGCTGGGTGGCGTCCAGCGTGCCGCCGACCACCGCCCCGTACACCGACACCGCCAGCGCGGGCAGCAGGATCAGCACCGGCAGCGCGGTGACGGCCCTGGCCCGGGCGGCGAGGGTCATCCCGACGAACGGCACAGCGGGCCTGGCGCGGGCGGCGAGCCACACCACGAGCCGCAGCGGGTAGGGGTAGCAGCGCAGGATGATCAGCGCCACGGCCACGGTGAGCGCCACGGGCACCAGCATCAGGAACGGGTCGCCCGCGGGCGCGGCCCCGGAGCCGACGTCCGTGGTGAGGCCGCGGGTGCGCAGCAGGTACGCCCCGGCGAGCGCCAGCACCACGACCAGCATCTCCAGCATCACCCGGCGCGGGGACGGCCGCCGGGCCACCACGTCGGTGCGGCGTTCGTTCAGCGGCTTGACGTGGGCCACGGCCACCCGGACGGCCGCGAACACCACGGTGACGGCGGCGATGGCCAGCGGGCCGAGATGCACGATCGGCGTGACGGGGCCGGGCACGAGATACGACAGCCCGTACCCGGCGAGCGCCGCTGGCACGCAGGCCAGCGCCACCGCCCCGGCGGCGGTCCGCACCACCTGCGCCAGGGACGCGCCGCGGGCGCGGGCCAGGGCCAGCGCGGGACGCATCCGCTCGGTGAGCAGCTGCGCGGCCAGCGCGAGCACGCCCGCGGCCACGACGCCGAGCCCTCCGGTGATGAGGTACATCAGGGCCTGCGCGGTGGCGAGCTGCCGCAGGTATTCGAGCAGCACCTGGTCGAGGCCGGTGTCGAGGTCCCAGGGCGAGAACCCGGACGCCTGGCTCCAGGTGGTGATCTTGTCCGCGCCCGCGAGGCCGACCGTGCGGCGGAAGTCGGCCACGCCGGTCACCGTGTCGCCGGCGTTGCGCGCGTCGAGCGCCTGGTTGTCCACCGCGAGGATCCAATTGTAGCGCAGGTCCCTGCTCTCGCCGTCCAGCCGGGACAGCGAGCTCGGGCCGGTCAGCGCGGTGATCTGGTGCTCCTCCGCGTCGGCGCCCGGGATCCTGCGCACCGACACCTTGAGGGCGTTGAGGTCGTGGTGCCAGTACCGGTCGGCCCCGTTCACCGGCTCGAACAGGGCGGTGACCTTGGCGAGCATCGGCCGGCTGTTGCCGAGCACGAGCGTGGTGCCGACCGGGATGCCCATCTTCTCCGAGGCGCTCTTGACGAGCGCGACCTCGAAGAGGTCGAGGTCGTGCAGGTCCGGGTGGCCGGGCACGTTCGCCTGGATCGACGGCGGGCCGGGCGGGACGCCCTCCACGTACCGGATCCGCTGCTCGGAGCCGGACAGCCATGCCACGTCGACGAACTGGAGCGGGATGTGACCGGGCCCGGCACGGCCGGCGACGGGCGTGCCGACGGTCTTGGCGCTGTAGTGGCTGGTGTTGCCCGGCCGGGTGTCCATCAGCGTGGCCAGGGACGACGGCAGGACGCGGCGCCACTCGCGGTCCATGGCCCGGAAGCCGCCCTCGTCCTTGATCATCTGCTGGGGCATCTGTGTACGCCGTGAGACGGTCAGGTCGGTCACGTTGGCGCTGGTGTCCCGCAGGATGCCGTGCAGCGCGGAGTCGTAGGAGGCCTCCGCCACCCGGGGCAGCGCGGCGATCAGCAGCGCGGCGCTCAGCGCGAGCAGAGCCAGCAGGGCGGCCGCGCCCCGGTGCACCCGCAACGGCAGCAAGGGGTTCATCGGTCCTCCCCGATCCGCAGGGCGCGGCCCAGGCCCTGGCGCCGCAGCGAACGGGCGAGGCCCGCGACGATGGCGAACAGCAGCGCCGACACCGCCGCCAGCATCGCCAGCGTCGCGGGCCAGGGAATGTCCAGCAGCACCGGCGGGGACACCGTGGACGCCTGGCCGGTCAGCACGATGTGCGGCACCACCAGCGCCGCGACGACCACGGCCAGCAGCGTGCCGCCGGCCACCGAGAGCCCGATGAGGAAGGCCTGTTCCACGGCGAGCAGCCCGAAGATCTGCCGGAAGCTCACCCCGAGGGCGCGCAGGATCGCGAACTCCGAGCCCCGCTCCCGCGCGGCCACCGCCGCGTTCACCAGGAAGCCGAGCGCAGCGAAGACCAGGGCGGCGGCGAAGCCGAGGATCAGCGCCCCCTGCAGCCCGCTGGCCAGCGGGTCGTCGCGCAGCTCGCGGGTCAGCGTGCCGAGGTCGACGACGGTCTGGTCCCAGTCGGGGTGGCGGGCCAGTTCGGCCGCCGCGGGGCCGCTGTCGTCGCCCCGGGCCGACATCCACCACTCGGTGGGGGCGTGCGGCTCCCGGCCGGCGGCCACGTCCCTGGCGAGCAGGGTGGGCAGGTCGGCCAGTACGGCGGACACCCCGGCCGTGGTGCCCGGCATGGCCGCGACGACCCCGGCGACGGTGATCTGGATCGGGCGTCCGTCGAGGTCCATGAGGCCGCTGCCGCCCTCGGTGAGCTTCTCGCGGGCCGCGAGGTCGGAGGTGATCACCACGGGCAACGGGCGGAAGATCGACGGGTTCCGCCCGGCGTCGGCGGGCGGCGGGCTCGGGCGGCCGTCGTTGCCGGTGGGCGGGGTCTTGAACAGCGCCTCGTCCGGCACGTCGGCGGGCGCGGCGATCAGTGCGATCTCCTCGGGGCCCGCGAGGTCGCCGGCGACCATCCCGGACGGCTTGAGCACGGTCACCGTGAACAGGCCGGGTCCGGCGGTGACCTGCTCGCCGGTCAGGTGGCCTTCCTGGCGGCCGAGGTGGCCCCACCGCATGTCGGCGGGGAGGGTGAGCCGCGTCCCGTCGCCGGTGGTCATCGCGTCGACCGCCAGCTCCAGCGCGCTGCCGTCCACGGGGACCGGCACCTGGACGCTGAACCCGCGCACGGCCAGCGGGTACGCCAGGCGGCCCTCCTGGCCGGCGAGCGCGGCCAGGTCGGCGGTGAGGCGGTGCGCGACGCCGTCGGCGTCGAGAGGGCCGAACGAGATGTGCCGCTGCACGCCGAGCGCGTCGGTCAGCACCATCCGCAGCCGCAGCGGGACGTACTGCTCGGCCAGCTCGGGCCGCTCCAGGCGCAGCCGCACCTCCAGCGTGAGCGAGGTGGGCGTGCCGGGCAGCGGGAGCGCGGTGACGGGGGGCCGCCCGTCGGTGAGCCGCCCGGCCAGGGCGGGCATCGTCGCGCGGGACAGGTCGTCGCGTAGGGTCACCATCGGGCCCAGCTTGGCGGCGTCGGCCGCGAGGAGGGTGACGTTGCCCTGGGAGAACGCCGCGGTGCCCCGGAAGACGGGGCTGATCTCGGTCACGCCGGGCAGCGCCGCGTACGCCCCGCCGCGTCCCATCCGGCCGAGTTGCGCCGAGTCCGGCGCGGCGGCGGCGCGCAGGTCGGCGCCCGCGACGTGCCGGGCCTGGTCGAGCTGCGAGCCGCGCCAGGTCGCCGCGGTGGCCATGGACACCACGCCGATCGCCACCGCCATGGTGAGCAGCAGCGCCGGGCCGGAGTAGCGGGCCGGGCGGCGGCTCACCTGCCAGGACCCGAGGGCCGGGGCGAGGCTGCGGCGCCGCGAGGTGATGCGTTCGGCCAGGCGGGAGATGCGCGGCACCAGGCGAAGCCCGAGCATGCCCCCGCACAGCAGGGCGAGCGCGGGGCCGGTCACGATCAGCGGGTCGATGCCGAGGTCGCCGGAGCTGGTGGCGGTCACCGGGGCGCCGTACCGCTGGAGCTGCCAGATGGCGAGTGCCGCGACCACCGCGAGGGCGATGTCGCCGCCCGCGCGCTGCAGCCAGCCCTGCCGGTCGCCCCGGCCGCGCAGCGACTGCTCCTCGACGTAGGTGCGGCGGGCGCCGCGCAGCGCGGGCAGGGCGAGCAGGACGGCGCAGGCCAGCGCCACCCCGGCCGACACCGCGAACGCCGTGACGTCCGGCTCGGGCTCGACGTTCACGCCCGCGGCCCTGATCCACGGCAGGGAGTTGACGATGCCGAGCAGGGGCGGGGCCAGGAACGGCGCCACCACCGCGCACGGCAGGGCCACGAGCAGGGTCTCCGCGCCCGCCACCAGGCCCAGCCAGATGCTGCCCGCGCCGCGGGAGCGCAGCAGCGCCACCTCCATGCGGCGGTGGTCGGCCAGCAGGCGGGCGGTGAGGATCAGCGCGTACGCGGCGAGCAGCAGCAGTTGCAGCACCGGGACCAGCATCGTGGACCGGGCGACCAGGGCGGCCTGGTCCAGGGCGGTCAGCATGTCGGGCAGGCGGCTGAACGTCTCGCAGGTGGGGCAGTCGCGCTTGAGGTCGTCGCCCAGGCCGGCCACCGAGGCCGCGAACGGCCGCAGGCTCCGCTGGTCGAGGTCGGTCAGGTTGGGGACGGCGGTCCAGGTGAAGTTCACGCTGGTGGTGAAGCGGGCCAGGAAGGTCTCGCGCGGCACCATCAGCGGGCCGTAGGTGGTGTAGTCGCCGCGCTCCACGCCCTTGCGCAGCAGCTCCTGGCCGGTCCACCGCTCGGCGTAGGGGTCGCGCAGCTGGTACACGCCGGTCAGCGTGACCCGTACCGGCTTGTGGTCCAGGCGGCCCACCACGACGAACTCCTGGCCGGGCGTGAGGTCCATGGACTCGGCGGCGGCCTGGGAGAGCGCGGCCTGCACGGTGCCCCTGGCGGCGGGCCGGGGCCAGGAGCCCTCCAGCAGCCTGGCCTGCTGGTCCAGGCCGTCGTAGGTGCCGAAACGGGTCAGCTCCGGATGCTCCAGGCGCTGCTGGCCGGGCATCGCGTAGGAGTCGGACTCGGCGCCGAGGGAGATCTCGTGCGGGACCTTGGGCGTCCCGTGGCCGCCGCTGAGCGTCTCGATCCTGGACCGGACGGCGTTGTCGGCCGCGGCGAAGCCGCCCTCGCGCACCGAGGCGCTGATGGTGGTGGCGGTGACGGTCGTCGAGGCGGTCTGCATGGCGCGCCGCACGCCGACGTCGGCCACGGTGGACGCGTACATGGTGAGCGCGACCAGCGTGGTGGTCGCGAGCAGGATCGATCCGAATGCCGCGAACACGAGCAGGGGCTCGCTGAACGCACGCCTCAGTACCAGAGGTGTCCGCCCCCGCATGAACCGCCTCCCGCTGCGTTATGTCCGTTTCGTACACCCTAATTGGGGATCTTCAGCGGGGAAGAGGCTGTGGGCCACGGTGACTGACCCGATATCCAGCAGGAACGGCCCTGTGATATCGAAAACGTGACATTCCATAAAGAGCTGGGTGCAGGGGTTTTCAGACACGACGAAACGCCGCGCCCTCCGGGAGGACGCGGCGCCTGCGAACCGGGCGCGAGCCCGGGTAGGGCTACTTGGCCAGGGCGGCGGCGCGCTTGGCGATGGCCGACTTGCGGTTGGCCGCCTGGTTCTTGTGGATGACGCCCTTGCTGACGGCCTTGTCCAGCTGGCGCGACGCGGCGCGCATGAGGACGGCGGCCTCGTCGGCGTTGCCCTGCTCCGCGGCCTCGCGGAACTTGCGGATCGCCGTCTTCAGCGAAGACTTGACAGCCTTGTTGCGCATCCGGGCCTTTTCGTTCTGCCGGTTGCGCTTGATCTGGGACTTGATGTTCGCCACGAAAAAGCCTCGGTGAAGTCGATGGATGGGGCGCGCGGGCAGAGAGGGCGCGCCACACGCAGTTGAACAGGGTACCAACTCGCCGGGTGCGCACCCAAATCGGTGATCACGGCACACCCCTGCATCCTTTATCTTAGCGCAGCCCGAGATCGGCGGTCGCGCCTGCCGGTAAACTAGGGGCGTAGAGCGCGGCAGCGGTACGCCCGCCAGGCTCTCGATTCATCCTCAATCAGTTGAAACGGACCCCGGTGCGCATCCAGCCTGGCCAGACCGACCCCGCGTTGATCCGCAACTTCTGCATCATCGCGCATATCGACCACGGCAAGTCCACCCTCGCCGACCGGATGCTCCAGCTCACCGGGGTGGTCGACGACCGCCAGATGCGGGCGCAGTACCTCGACCGCATGGACATCGAGCGCGAGCGCGGCATCACCATCAAGTCGCAGGCCGTCCGGCTGCCCTGGGACGGCCACGTCCTCAACATGATCGACACCCCGGGCCACGTCGACTTCACCTACGAGGTCTCGCGGTCCCTGGAGGCCTGTGAGGGCGCGGTCCTGCTGGTGGACGCCGCGCAGGGCATCGAGGCGCAGACCCTGGCCAACCTCTACCTGGCCATGAACGCCGACCTCCACATCATCCCGGTGCTCAACAAGATCGACCTCCCCGCCGCCCAGCCCGACAAGTACGCCGAGGAGCTGGCCGGGCTGATCGGCTGCGACCCCTCCGACGTGCTGCGCGTGTCGGGCAAGACCGGCATGGGCGTCAAGGACCTCCTCGACCACGTCGTCGACCACGTGCCCGCCCCGGTCGGCGACGCCGCGGCGCCCGCCCGGGCGCTCATCTTCGACTCGGTGTACGACACCTACCGCGGCGTGGTGACCTACGTCCGGGTGATCGACGGGCGGCTGTCCAAGCGCGAGCGCACGATCATGATGTCCACCGGCGCGGCGCACGAGACGCTGGAGATCGGGGTCATCTCGCCCGAGCCGGTGCCGTCCGTCTCGCTCGGCGTCGGCGAGGTGGGCTATCTCATCACCGGCGTGAAGGACGTCCGCCAGGCCCGGGTCGGCGACACCGTGACCACCACCGCCCGCCCCGCGAGCGAGCCGCTCGGCGGGTACGACCACCCGCGCCCCATGGTCTACTCGGGCCTCTACCCGATCGACGGCGACGACTACCCCGAGCTGCGCGAGGCCCTGGACAAGCTCCAGCTGAACGACGCGGCGCTGGTCTACGAGCCCGAGACCTCCGCGGCCCTCGGGTTCGGGTTCCGCTGCGGGTTCCTCGGCCTGCTCCACATGGAGATCGTCCGGGAGCGGCTGGAGCGGGAGTTCAACCTCTCGCTGATCTCCACCGCGCCCAACGTCATCTACCGCGTCGTCATGGAGGACGCCAAGGAGCTGATCGTCACCAACCCCTCCGAGTTCCCGGCCGGCAAGATCGCCGAGATCCACGAGCCCACGGTGAAGGCCACGCTGCTGTCCCCGGCCGAGCACATCGGCGCCATCATGGAGCTGTGCCAGGGCCGCCGCGGCGCGCTGCTCGGCATGGACTACCTCTCGGAGGACCGCGTCGAGATCCGGTACACCCTGCCGCTCGGCGAGATCATCTTCGACTTCTTCGACCAGCTCAAGTCCCGCACCCGCGGGTACGCCTCGCTGGACTACGAGCCCTCCGGCGAGCAGGCGTCCGACCTGGTCAAGGTCGACATCCTGCTCCAGGGCGAGGCCGTCGACGCGTTCAGCGCCATCGTGCACCGCGACAAGGCCTACGCCTACGGCGTCGAGATGGCCAAGAAGCTCAAGGAGCTCATCCCCAGGCAGCAGTTCGAGGTGCCCATCCAGGCCGCCATCGGCGCCCGGGTGATCGCCCGCGAGAACATCCGCGCCATCCGCAAGGACGTCCTCGCCAAGTGCTACGGCGGCGACATCTCCCGCAAGCGCAAGCTGCTGGAGAAGCAGAAGGAAGGCAAGAAGCGCATGAAGATGGTCGGCCGGGTCGAGGTGCCCCAGGAGGCCTTCGTCGCCGCGCTGTCCACCGAGTCCGCGGGCGCGGACAAGACCAGGAAGTGACCAGGTGCCGTCCGTAGTCCTCGACGGCGACCCGGTGCCCGCCACCGGCGAGCTGCCCCAGCGGGCGCTCGCCGGCCTCGGCACCCGGCCGTTCGGCTTCTACGTCCACGTGCCGTTCTGCGTGACCCGCTGCGGCTACTGCGACTTCAACACCTACACCGCCGCCGAGCTCGGCCCCGGCGCCTCCCGGGCCGACTACGCCGCCACCGCGATCGAGGAGATCCGGCTGGCCCGCCGCGTGCTCGGCGACGCCGAGCTGCCCGTGCGCACGGTGTTCTTCGGCGGCGGCACGCCCACCCTGCTCCCCGCCGCCGACCTGGTGCGCGTCCTGCGGGCCATCGACGACGAGTTCGGCCTGGCGCCGGACGCCGAGGTCACCACCGAGGCCAACCCCGAGTCCATCGGCCCCGCCGGGCTGGCGGAGCTGCGGGCGGGCGGCTTCACCCGGGTCAGCTTCGGCATGCAGAGCGCCTCCCGGCACGTGCTCTCCATCCTGGACCGCCTGCACACCCCCGGCCGCCCCGCGGCGGCCGTCCGCGAGGCCCGCGCGGCCGGTTTCGAGCACATCAGCCTGGACCTCATCTACGGCACGCCCGAGGAGACCGACGACGACTGGCGCGAGTCCCTCACCGCGGCCGTCGACGCCGGCCCCGACCACGTCTCGGCGTACTCCCTGATCGTCGAGGACGGCACCCGCCTCGCCGCCCGCATCCGCCGCGGCGAGCTCCCCATGCCCGACGACGACGTCGCCGCCGACCGCTACGCCATCGCCGACACCATGCTCACCGAGGCCGGCTTCTCCTGGTACGAGGTCTCCAACTGGGCGGCCACCCCCGAGTCCCGCTGCCGCCACAACCTCCTGTACTGGACCGGCGGCGACTGGTGGGGCGTCGGCCCCGGCGCCCACAGCCACGTCAACGGCACCCGCTGGTGGAACGTGAAACACCCCGCCGCCTACGCCTCCCGCCTCGCCGCCGGCACCTCCCCGGGCCACGCCCGCGAGAACCTCACCCCCGGCGACCGCCACCTGGAACGCCTGATGCTGGAACTCCGCCTCGACTCCGGCTACCCCCTGGACGACATCCCTCAGGAGTCCCGCCCCGTAGTGGCCCGCGCCCTCTCCACCGGCCTCCTCGACCCCGCCCCCTTCACCCACGGCCGGGCCGTCCTCACCCTCAAGGGCCGCCTCCTGGCCGACGCCCTCGTCCGCGACCTGACCTGACCCCGGCCTATTCGTCCTCGGCGACGGCGATCACCGTCGGCACCGGAGCCCGCAGCGCCTGGCTGACGGCCTCCTGCAACTCGGCCGGCGTCTTCACCGCCGCGCCGCGCGCCCCGTAGGCGTCCGCCAGCGCCGGGAGGTCGGGGCAGTGCAGGTCGACGGCCAGCGGGGTCATGCCGCGCTCGATCATCTCCTCACGGATCTCCCCGAAGCCGCCGTTCATCGAGACCACGATCGGCAGGCTCAGCCGCAGCTGCACCGCCATGGCCAGCTCCTGCACGGTGAACTGGAACGCGCCGTCCCCGGCCAGCGCCACCACCGGCCGGTCCGGGCATCCGAGCTTCGCCCCGATCGCGGCGGGCAGCGCGAAACCCAGCGTGCCGTACCCGGCGGGGAACAGGAACCTGCCCGGCGGGTCGACCGGTATGTCCATCAGCGCGGCGTGGTACACGATCATCGAGTTGTCGCCGACGAAGATCGTGTCGGGCGGCAGCGCCAGGCGCAGCGCGCGGGTCTGGGCCCGCCACCTGCGGGCGAGCACGGCGAGCTCCCGCGCCATCGCGGCGCCGGGGCCGTCAGGCCGTTCCTCGCGGGGCCTCGGCACCACCCCGCGCCGCTCGACGCGCTCGCGCAGGCCCTCCGCGGCGAGCGTGGCGTCCGCCACGATCGCCACGTCGGCGACGTGGTCGCCGTGCATCTGCGCGGGGTCCACGTCCACCCGGATGAGGCTGCCGCCGAGGACGAAGTCTTCGACCCACAGGTCCGCCGGGCCGAGCTCGGTGCCGATCGCCAGCACGACGTCGCAGGCGGCGAGCCACCGCCGCACGGCGCCGAGGTGGAGCGTGGCCCCGAGCGCCAGCCGATGGCTCTCCGGCACCGTGCCCTTGCCGTTGACCGTGGTGACCACCCGGGCGCCGAGCCGCTCGGCGACGCGCATGACCGCCCGGCCCACCGGCTGCGCGGCGTCCCGCGGACGCTGTGCCCCGCCGCCGAGGACGATCCCCGGGCGGGCGGCCGCCCCGAGCCGCCGGGCCGCCTCGTCCAGCGCCAGCGGATCGGGGGCGCGCGGCATGATGCGGTACGGCGGCGCGACCCGCGCGACGCCCCGCGCGTCGAGAAGGTCGGCGGGGATCTCGATGTGCAGCGGACGGGGCCTGCCCTCGGCGAACCGGGCGAACGCGCCGGCGACCGCGGCCGGGATCTCCCGCACCGAGCCGACCCGGTGGCTCGCCGCGCACAGCGCGCCGATGGCCCGCGTCTGGTCCTTGCTCTCGTGGAGGTACCCCCGGCCGTCCCGCGGGTGGTCGGTGGGCACCCCGGTGGAGATCAGCAGCACCGGCGAGGAGTCGGAGTACGCCTGTGCCAGCGCCGTGGCGGCGTTCACCACTCCCGGCCCCGTGGTGGTCAGGACGACCCCCGGCCTGCCGGTGACGCGCGCGTATCCGTCGGCCGCGTACCCGGCGCCCTGCTCGTGCCGGGGTGTCACGCAGCGGAGGCCGGCCTGCCCGAGCGCCTGGTAGATGGGCAGATTATGCGTGCCGGGGATGCCGAATACCGTGTCGACGCCGTGCACGCGAAGAGTTTCGACGAGCGCGTGTGCTCCGGTGAGCGGCGTGATCGATTTGTCGGGAATCACATCGTGGCCGGCCACTCATCACGTCCAAGTCGGGGGCGGTAGGATTACATATTGTTTTCCCGTGCCGGGAATGCCGCAATCACCGGCCTCAGGCATTTCTCCGGCCCCAGGGCATGTTTCATCGCGCTCAGGGAACACTAGGCGCGAATACCGGGGGAGCGGTCAATGGCGCCTCCGGTCAGCACGTCTTCAATCGAGGCGACCGCGCGGCTGACCATGCGGCCCATGGCCTCGCGGGTATGGGAAGCGATATGGCCCGTGACCAGCAAGCGGTCGCCGAAGTCCCCGACCAGGATATTGGCGATCTCCGAGTTCTCGTCGTAGAAGCCGTCGAAAACGGCGGCGCCGACATGAGCTTCCTTCATGCTTTTGTGGAGATCGTGGGGATCGACCACCGCCGGGCGGGCGGTGTTCACCAGAATCGCCCCCTTTCTCAGCCGCCCGAGAACGCCGAAATCGATCAACCCCTTCGTCTCGTCCGATTCCGGAACCATGACGACCAGCACGTCGCTGCGCGCCGCCAGCTCCGGCAGGGAGAGGTAGGAGATGCCCAGCGCCGCCTCGATCTCCGGCTTCCTCGTGCGGCTGAAGTAGCTCACCTTGATGCCGAAGGCCCGGAGGAGCTCGGCGACGCGGGTGCCGATCGCCCCCAGTCCCACGATGCCGATCTCGCAGGCGCTCAGCTCACGGGGCAGGTCCTCGGCGCTCCGCCAGGCGGGGTGACGGCCGCCGAGGTGCGCGGCGTTACGCGTGTTGGCGTTCATGATCTGCTGGACGGTGAAGATCGCGACGGAGTCGGTGGCGGCACCCGGGGTGTGGGTCACGACGATGCCGAGGGCGCGGGCGGTGGCGACGTCCACGAAGTTCTCGTAGCCCACCCCGAGGAACGCGATGACCTTCAGTGAATGGCCCGCGCTCCGCAGCACCTTCTCCGTGGCCTTTTCCTCGCCGCCGTGCAGATAGGCGACGGCGCCCCGGAGTTCGCGCGCGAGATCGTCCTCCGAGCGCGGATGCTTCACGCGGACGTCGAATCCCCGTCTCTCCAGCGGGCCGAGGAGTGAGCGGTCGATGGCGGTTCCGGTCACCAGGATCTTTCCGCCCTGCCGCACTGTCCCTTGCGGGGCGCCGGGCGGCCTGACCTGAAGACCCGACATATCCCCACAAATTGCTGTTTGGGACATTTCAAAATTCTCTCGGATTGGGGACTTCTGTCCGTTTTTTCGGCAGGCATCTCCTCGGTCACGGCAAACCAGGTAAGCGGGAAAATCCACGGATGGTCCAGGCGACGGAGCAGGATTCTAATGGTATAAGGGTGATGGTGGTTCCGTCGCCACCTACATCGAAAAGAAAACCCCTAGATGGGAGGCGGAGAGCCCCATCTCCGCCCACCTGCCATGTAGCGGCCCGTAGGGCAGGAAGGGTCCCGATGCGACTCCAGCCCCGCCAGCAGCTTCTGGAACTGTGGGAGGCGGCCGCCCGCACCTCTTTCCGTGACGGCACCTGGGCCTGGGGCGGCAGAGACGGCTCCAATTCCATTTCGGACGCCGAGCAGCTCCTGTGCTTCATGTATCCGGCCTCCGAGCTGCCGGGTTTCCGGCTCGACACCCCGGACGAGACCGCGGACGACGTGCTGGTCGCGCTGGAGAGCCTCGGTGACGCCGTCGAGATCCCGAAGCTGATGCTCCAGACCATGCACAAATACTTCAGCACCTACACCGCCGAGGACGGCCGGCCGCTGTTCACCGGCGGCAGCTACTTCCAGACCGCGGACGAGGACGCCAAGGTCAGCCCCGAGCAGCTCCATCTGGACGTGGTCGACTCCTTCTCCATGTCGGTCACCCTGGCGCTCGGCGCGCTCGGCTTCCTGAAGGTCTTCCGTCGCAGCGTGCGCCGCGAATCCCTCCTCATCCAGATCGGCGAGCTGGAGAAGCTCGCCAGCAGGCGGCTGTCCGCGGCCATGATCGGCCTGCTGCGCAGCTTCACGGTCAACGCCTTCACCCCCGCGTCGGCCCAGGGGCAGGCCCTGCTGCGGACCGTCAACCAGACCGGTACCCCCGAGCACCGCGTGCTGGCGGACCTCCGGCGCGAGCTGCGCCCGGTCGGCGCCGGCCTGCGTGACCTCACCATGGGCTCGGGCAGCCAGGTCGACCTCGAGAACGAGAACCTGCTGTTCGAATGCGGATGGACCTGGGGCATCGTCAAGGACGCCCCGGCCATCGACACGGCCCTGGAGGTCGGGCCGCAGCCCGATGGCGTCGCCGCGGACATCCCGTTCCTGTACTTCACCGTCAACGCCCTGGTCGGCATCCGCGACCTGTTCTCCGAGCGCACCCGTGTCCTCGGCCTGCTCAACGACCACCAGCTCACCCTCGCGCAGGCCATCCAGCGCCGATGGGACCTGACCCAGCTGTACTGGCGCACCATCGCCACCTACGGCCGCGGCACCTGGCCGCTGGAGGACATCCCCTGGCGCACCACCGACGAGAAGGAGTCCGACTACTACAGCCTCGGCGTCACCGCGATGGTGGTGCAGAGCCTGGTCAGCAGCCGCGCCGCCGACGTCGACCTCGGCCGGGTGGCAGGCGTGCTGGAGGAGCTGGCGGTCCGGGCGCGGATCATCCGCCGGGCGGTGCCCGGCGACCCGCCGGTGCTCATGCACTCGCCCGGCGTGCCGGTCAACCTCCACGGCAGCGACACGCTCGGCCCGAACCTCGTGTGGGTCGTGTCCGACTTCGCCATCACCCTGCTCAAGCGCACGATGTGGGCCGCCTCCATCGCGCAGAACACCCGCACCAGGGAGCGCCTGCTCCACCTCACCGACCAGATCTGGCGCCACATCCGCCGGCGCCGCTGCGAGGACGGCAACGCCCGCGGCCTGTGGGACCAGCCCGGCAACGTCTTCACCGACATCGGGGTCCACCACGAGGACCCCTCGTGGTATTTCAGCGAACGTGTCGTCGAGTTCCTGGTGTCCGCCGCGCAGGCCAGCGGCGAGCAGCCGCTGCGCAGCCCTCAGCTGGTCGAGCTGGCGCTCCAGATGCTCAGCGAGGCCGAGCACCTCCTGGAGCAGGAACTCGTCACCCAGCCGCTGTCGGCGGGGCAGACCACCCAGCCCAAGCTCCGCAGCATCCAGGCCACCCTGCAGCGGGCCCGCACCATCGTCGGCGACCGCCCCGCGACCGCGCAGGCCCTCGTCAACGGCGCCCTACTCGATCTGGAGGGGCTGACCACCGCCCGGCGCAGCGCGGCGGAGGTCTAGGGATGCTGGTCTTCGCGATCTCCGACAAGGGCGGGACCGGGCGCTCGGTCACGAGCACCAACATCGTCTACCGGCACGCGCTGCGCGGCAACGACACGTGCTACCTCGACTTCGACTTCGGCTCGCCCACCGCCGGGGCGATCTTCAGCGTCAGCTCGGTGGCGCGCGGCAGCCCGCGCAACGGCATGCACGACTACCTCTGCGGCGAGTGCGCCGAGCCGCGCCGGGTGGACATCTGGCGCGAGTCGGACCGCGAGGAGCTGCGCAGCAAACCGCCGGGAGCCGGTCGCCTGGAGCTGTACCCCGGCACCGAGGGCGGGGGCGAGCTGTCCGCCGTGGACGAGGAGACGGTGCGCAGGTGCGTCCAGCTGTTCGGCCGGCTGGAGGAGGAGTTCGACCTGTGCGTGGTGGACCTCAGCGCGGGCCGCTCCTTCACCGCCGAGCTGGTGCTGCGGGCGACCGCGCGGCTCCCCGCGACCGCGTTCCGCTGGCTGGTCTTCCACCGCTGGACCCGCCAGCACATCATCGCGGCGGACGGCCTGGTCACCGGCGGCGGCGGGCTCCTCGAAGCCGGCGCGGGCTTCGGCCACAAGCCCGACGAACTGCGCGACCGCATCCGTTACGTGCGCACCGCCGTGCTGGAACCCGAGGCCGCCGAGCTCGACGGGCTGCGCGACGAGCAACGCGCCTGGCTGAGCGCCTGCGACGCCGAGCTGCGCGAGCTCGCCCGCCGGCGCGGGGTCGGGCGCACGGCCATGCTCGGCAAGGTGCCGCTGGACCCTGTCCTCCAGTGGCGCGAGCAGCTCATCTCCGACGAGGACGTACTCGTCAGCAAGATCGCCAACGCGGCGACGGCCGCCGCGTTCGCCTCCCTGGCGGAGAAGACGGTCGACGACAGCGCGTGGGAGGGCCTGTGACGCCGGTGGCCACGACCTTCTCCGAGGTCTCCGCGCAGCGGCGCAACGCCTCCGCGCCCTACGCCCACGTGTCCGTCGAGCTCGGCCACCTCTACATGGAAGATCTCGAAGCGGGCCCCGAGCGGCTCCGCGCGCAGTTCCGCCGGGTCGCGCCGTGGGTGCGCGCCCTCGGGGCCATGTGGGGGGAGCGCCTGACGGGCCGTCCGGCGCGGATCAGCACGTGCTTCCTCGTCGACGACTACTTCAGCCGCACCCGCACCCCCGCCGAGGTGCTCCCGGCGGTGCTGGAGGCGGCGGCGGGCAACGGCCTCACCATCGACTACATCGCCCGGGAGTCGGCCTGCGCCGAGTACGACGGCGCCGCGCCCGCCGGTCTGGTCGAGGGGCGCATCGTCGGGGACCCGCCGCCCGGCACCAACGGCTCCCGGCCGCCCGTCAAGGAGACCGGCTGGCTCTGCAACGGCGTGCGCTCGCCGCGTCCCACGGCCGCGACGGCCATGGGACGGCCGCAGGCGTGGGCCCCGCCGGCGCAAAACGCCAAGCGCGGGCACTCGGTGTTCGTGGACGTGGAGCTGTGGGACGAATCCGGCGCCGGGCGCGTCTGGTCCTGCGCGTTCCTCGCCTCGGTCTGGCAGCTGCTGCGGCTCGGCCTGCTGCGCGACGACGGCGCCCTGCCCCTGGCGCCCGTGCCCCGCGGCGACGCGTGGCCGTCCACCTGGGATGCGCTGCCCGCCATCGTCAAGCTGAACGAACAGGCCGCGCCGTTCACCGCCTACACCACGCTGTCGGTGCTGTCCCCGCGGTTCCTGCCGGTCGAGCTGGCCGTGCGCACCATCCTGAGCCAGGTCATGGTCGATCCCGACGTGATGAGGGACGTCGAGGCGCGCAGCGGCAAGGAAGGCGTCGCGCTCGAAGGCGAGCTCGTCGACCGCGTCTCCTACGTCTTCGCCTAGGGCGGCGGCCGATGCTGGTGATGGGAGAGGTCCACACGGTACTGCTCCAGAACTCCGGGGAGCTCCCCGAGTCCGACTGCGAGAAGATCCTCGCGCTGCTCGCCGGCGAGCGGGTGCGCCTGTCCCGCCGGCCCGTCGCGCACGCGGTGTCGCCCGAGACGCTGACCGGGGTCGACTGCCGCCTGCCGTCGGCGTCCCGCGCCCGGGTCCGGGGCGTCGGCACCGTCGTCACCAGGTGCGCCGTCACCGGGGGCCGGGTGGCGCAGGCCTCGGCGTACGCCCGCGTCACCCGCGCCGGCGTGGACCGGCGGCTGCCCTGGTCCCACTACCTCGCCGTGCCCGGCACCATCGAGGTGCTCGGCAAGGCCAGGGAGGACGACCTCGCCGCCGGCTGCGTCGCCGAGCTGCCCGCCGAGGTGCTCGACCTCGGGGCGATCTGCGGCCTCCGGTTGGACGCCGTGCAGTCCGCGCCGCTGCTCGACCGCCGGGCGCCGTTCCGGGCGTCCCGTACCCGGCTGCGCTGGGTCGCCGGGACCGGTGACCCGTCGATCCACCTGACGGTGCACGACGAGCGGCTGCGCACCCTGCGCCTGTCCCATCCCGAGGGGTTCACCGCCGGCGTCGTGGACCTCTGCGAGGACCTGGCGCTGCACGACTGGCTGCTGACCGCGCTCCTGCTGACCGTCGGCCGGGCGCGGCGGGACGGCGCCGCGGGCCTGCACGTGCCGAAGCTCGACGTGGCGATCGACCACCTGCTGCACCTGTGGATGCCCGCCGCCCGCCTTCCCGACGCCCTGCTCCCCCTGTGGGAGGCGCTCGACCGCCGGGCCGGGCTCACCCGACAGTGGCGCTCCCTCGTCGACCGGGTGCGCGACCAGGTCGCGATGAACACCCTGGCCCTGCTCCGCACGACCGCCGACGCCGGTGGGGAGGAAAATGACTGAGAGAACACCCAAGGTGTCCCCGGCGCTCGTCCCGCGGATCGTCCGGAAGATCCTCGTCACGGTGCTGGTCGGCGGGATGAGCTACCTGGTGACCAACGCCTTCATCAGCGACGACAACGACGACCTGTGGAGCCTGCTGCTCGCCACCTTCATCTCCGGTGTGATCTTCGTGGTGCAGTTCCTCGTCGACGTGGACGCCCAGCTCGACGCCCTGCGTCAGGAGCAGCGCGTCCAGCACCGCAGCACACACACGCTGGTGGCCGACGGCTTCGCGACGATCCACCGGTCCGGCGAGCTGTACGGCCTGATCGAGGCGTCCGCGATGCCGACCGACGTGGTGACGCGGTTCGCGCACAACGCCGCGAAGGCCGGCGGCGAGGACGCGCCGGAACTGGTGCGGAAACTGGTCCACCACGAGGTCGAGCGCGTGTCGCGTTTCCTCAAGGAGCTCGGCGACACCGGACGCGCCATCTACGAGGGCGAGGACCGCGAATGGCTGCTCGCGCTGGCGCTCAACACCCAGACCAGCCTGGACGCGATCAGCCTCAGCACCGTCGACGCGCGGGAGACCGAGTTCGCCGGCGGGTTCTGGATGACCGACCTCGGCCAGCGCTACCTCAAGATCCAGCGCGGCCTCGTGCGGCGCGGGGTCGGGGTGCGAAGGATCTTCATCATGGACCGTTCCGACCGCCAGGAATCCGAGTCCTTCCGCCGCGTCTGGAAATGGCAGACCGAGATCGGCATCGACGTGCGCGTGCTCGCCGACACCGACGCCCCGCCGACCCTGCGCGGCTCGCTGTCCGACTTCATCCTCTTCGACGACGTGATCTATTACGAGTCCAACCCGTCGCCGCAGCGCGGGGACGGCATCGCCCCGATGATCCTCAGCACCATCGTGGTCGGCGACCAGGAGAAGGTGCGCGAACGCGCGGAGAGGTTCAGGGAGCTGTGGGGAGCCGCGTCTCCGCTGGCGTGAGCGGCGCCTCCTGGGTGAGCGGCGTCCCCTCGGCCTTCGGCGGCGGCGCCTCCGCGATCGGGACGAACTCGCGGTCGGGGCGGCACACGTCGAGCATGTCGCGCGCCTCCGCGGTGACGGACCGGTCGATCAGCGCCGCCACCAGCTCGGCGGTCACCGGGGCGAGGGTCACGCCGAGGCCGCTGTGGCCCGTGGCCGCGAGCACCCGGTCGTGGTCGTCCACGAACCCGATGACGGGCCGGTGGTCCGTGCTCCCCGGGCGCAGGCCCGCCCAGTGCCTCTCGATGGGCCACGTGGCGGCCACCGGCATGAGGGCGGCGACGCCTCGCAGGATCTCCGCCCGTGCCCTGCCGGTGGCCCGTCTGTTCCGCACGTGCGGCTCGTACGTCACGCCGACGGCCACCCTGCCGTCGTGGCGGGGCACGAGGTACGGGAAGCCCTCGAAATCGCCCTCCCGGACCTCGGTGAAGACGTGATGGCGCAGGGGGTAGGTGGTCGCGCCGGGGGGCCGGGTGTCGAACGCCTCGCCCTTGATGGGGAACAGGTGGTGCCGCAGGTCGGGCAGGAAGCCGGCGCTGCGGTGACCGGCCGCGACGACGACGGTGCCCGCCGAGATCAGGGTGCCGTCGTCCAGCGTGAGCTCGGCGGCGCCAGGCAGCGAACGCAGGCAGGTCACCCGGGTCCCGGTCAGCACCCGGACGCCGGCGCGCCCGCACGCGAGCGTCCTCGCCAGGGCGGCCATCAGGTCTCTCGGGTCGAGCGCCAGCTCCTCGGGGAGCAGGAAGCCGCCGACCACCGACTCGCTCAGCAGCGGCTCGAGCTCCCTGGCCTCGGCGGCGCTGAGCTGCGAGATCTTGAACGGCAGTTCTCTCCACTGCGGGAGCACCTCGGTGACGAGGCGTTCCATCTCGGTCTCGTCGAGCGCCACCTGGATGTCGCCGCCCTCCAGCACCGGCAGGGGCGAGCCGGAGGCCTCGCGGAGCTCGTCCAGCCAGGCGGGGTACATCTCACGGCTGCGTCCGATCACGACGGTCAGCGGGCCGACGCAGGCGGGCTCGGTCTGGGTGAGGATGCCGCCCACCGCGGCGTCGGAGGCGCCGAGGCCGACGCGCGGCGCCTTGTCGACGACGACGACGCTCCGGCCCTGCGAGCCGAGCCGGTGGGCGATCGCGCATCCGATCACACCGGCACCGATGATCGCGACGTCGCAGGTCTCAGGCACGCGGGCTCCCAATACGAGGCCTCCCTCATTCGAAAAATAAGGGAGGCCGGGTCGTACCCGAAGGTCACAGTCGCGTGGCCCACGGAATTCTCGCCGGAGCGGAAGTTACCACCGTTAAAACGGCTAGGCAAAAAAGCGAGGAATTTGGTGAGTTAAATACGTGGGTCTTCGGCTGGGTTTACCTATTGTGGTGGATAATCCTTCGTGGTTCTTTTGTGGCGCCAATGTGCCGATAAATAGGGACTTCGTCAGGAGATGAAGCGGATGTTCATCGGATACCGGTAGTTCTCTCCCCGGTTGGCGGCTACCGCGGCCATGATCATGATGATCAGGGAGCCGATCCAGAGGATGGGGAGGAGGAACAGGCCGATGATCAGGAAGGACAGAACGAAGCAGATGATGTAGCCGATGAACAGGGTGATCTGGAAGTTCAGCGACTCCGCCGACTGGTCGCGGACGTAGGGGGACTCGTCCTTCTTGACCAAGTAGATGATGAGCGGGCCGATGAACGAGGTGAGCAGGCCCAGCAGGTGGGCGAGCATGGCCATCGTGGTGTCGTCGGTGCCGGGGCGCGGGCCGTAGCGGCCGGGGACGTGCGGGGGACGGGCACCCACCGGGCCGTAGCCCTGGCCGTATCCGGGCTGGCCGTAGCCCGGCTGTCCGTAACCGGGCTGTCCGTAGCCCGGCTGTCCGTAACCGGGCTGACCGTAGCCTGGCTGTCCGTAACCGGGCTGACCATAGCCTGGCTGTCCGTAGCCCGGTTGACCGTAGGGCTGCTGGTATCCGGGCTGGGCGTACGGGTCGCCGTAGCCGGGCTGTCCGTAGCCGGGCTGGTGGCCCTGGGGCTGGCCTTGTCCCTGCTGGCCGTAGCCCTGGTGTCCCTGCTCTCCGTGGCCCGGCCGGCCGTACCCCTGCCCCTCGGGGGCGCCGTACGGCTGGGCGGGCTGCTGGAAGCCGGGGCGGTCGGTGGGGGTGCGGTCGTCGTTGTCCTGCGGCGGGCCGTCTTGGGGGGGCTGGCTCATGGGTCCTCCTCGGTCGTCACGAAGTCGATCAGCTCCTCCACCCGGCCGAGGAGTTCGGGTTCCAGGTCGGTGTACGTGCGGACGGATCCGAGGATCCGGCGCCAGGCGTCCGCCGGGGTCAGCCGCCAGCCGAGGGCGTCGAGCACGCCCTCCTTCCACGGCACGCCGCGCGGCACCGACGGCCAGGCCGGGATGCCGAGGACCGAGGGTTTCACCGCCTGCCAGATGTCCACGAAAGGATGCCCGGCGATCAGTACCTGGGGGGAGGACACCCGGGCGGCGATGCGGCTCTCCTTGGAGCCGGGCACCAGGTGGTCGACCAGCACCCCGAGGCGCCGCCCGCGGCCGGGGGCGAAGTCCTCGACGATCGCGGGCAGGTCGTCGACGCCGGAGAGGTATTCCACCACGACGCCCTCGACCCGCAGGTCGTGGCCCCAGATCTTCTCCACCAGGGACGCGTCGTGCACACCTTCGACGTAGATGCGGCTCTCGCGTGCCACCTTGGCCCGCAGCCCGGCCACCGCGACGGACCCGGACGCGCTGCGCCCCGGGGCCGCCGAGGGCGCGTCGGGCCGCACCAGCGTCACCGGCCTGCCCTCCAGAAGGAACGCGGCGGGAGCCAGCGGGAAGACCCGCCTGCGCCCGAAGCGGTCCTCCAGCGTGACGGCCTCCTTGTCACAGGCCACCACGGCGCCGCAGAACCCGTCACCGGCGCCGTTCGCGTCCTCCACGACGAGGCCGGGGTCGGCGGGGACGCGCGGGATCTCGGCCCGCGGCCGTCTCCACCGGCCACCGGCCAGTACATCCTGTCCGTAGTCCCGCATAGCAGGGCACGCTAGCAAGCTCAGGCGCCGGGCGGGGGGGCCTGCCAGCCACCCCCGGCGTACGGCGAGCCCTGAATCTGGACGCGCTTGCGGAAGCGGCTGCGGCGGACCACCACCACGATCGTGACCACCACGGCCAGCAGGAACCCGGCCAGCGGCACCAGGATGAGCGCGAGCACCCCGCCGGCCAGCGCGCCGGCGTTCGCCGTCAGGGCCTTGCCCACGCCGAACGCCACCTGCTTGCCGTCGTCCGCCTGGCAGGTGAACTTGTACTCGCCCGCGGCGGGCACGCCGACGTCGAACAGCAGCTCCCACACCCGGCCGCCGGCCGTGATGGTCTGCGCGGTCGTCGGGTTGGACAGCTTGGCCTTGGCGCCCGTGGAGGTGTGCTCGGCCAGGCACGTCACGTTGGCCGGGCCGGACGACGACGCGTACAGGGCGGGCTTCTCGGCGGGGTCCACCGCGGCCACCACGCTGCCGCCGCTCTGGAACGTCTTGGTGGGCGCCGCGTCGTTGAGGGTCTTGAAGAGGCCGCCGGCGAAACCGGCGACGCCGATGCCGACGCAGACCACCGCGATGATCCACACCAGCACGACCCACAGCAGCCGGGGACGGACCGGGCCGGCCGAGGGCGGGGGAGCGCCATAGGGGTTCTGCGCGGAGCCCTGAGCGCCGTAGGAGGGGGCGCCGTAGCCCTGGCCGCCGGGGGGCGGGCCGTAACCCTGGCCGCCGGGCGGCGGGCCGTAGCCGGGGCCGCCGGGGGGCGGGCCGTAGCCACCGGGCTGGCCGCCGTAGCCGCCGGGCGGCGGGTAGCCCTGGCCGCCGGGCGGGTTGCCGTACGAGGGGCCGCCCGACGGGGAGCCGAAGGGCGGGCGGTCGCCGGGGCCGCCGCCGGGACCGCCGCCGTAGGGCTGGTCGCCGGCCTGGGCGCCGTAGGAAGGAGTTCCCTGGGCGCCGTGAGGGGGCGAGCCGGGGGCGGCCTGCTCGCCGAACGGGTAGGGACGCGGGATGTGGGCCGTCGCGTCGCCGGGCCGGGGGGTGTTCTCGGTCATGCCGAAAGTGTGGACCATCTCACTTGCCTGTCGATAGCAAGCCACTTGTCGGCGGGCCGGTTCCGGGCTGTGCCCCACGGGTTATCGCACCGTGTCGGCAGGAGCCGTACACTTGGCACTCGGGAACACTGAGTGCCAGGCCAGGCGTTCACGCAGGCACGGAGCAGGCAGGAGGTGAGCACATGCTCGATGATCGCAAGCTGGCGGTTCTGCGCGCCGTCGTCGAGGACTACGTGTCCACCAATGAACCCGTGGGCTCCAAGGCGTTGGCGGAGCGGCACAACCTCGGCGTCTCGCCGGCCACCGTCCGCAACGACATGGCGGTGCTGGAGGAGCAGGGGTACATCGCTCAGCCCCACACCAGCGCGGGACGCGTGCCCACCGACAAGGGCTACCGGCTGTTCGTCGACCGGCTGTCCCAGATCAAGCCGCTGTCCTCCGCCGAGCGCCGCGCCATCGAGACCTTCCTCGCCGGGGCCGTCGACCTCGACGACGTCGTGACGCGCACGGTGCGGCTGCTCGCGCAGCTCACCCGGCAGGTCGCGGTGGTGCAGTATCCCTCGCTGATCCGCTCCACGGTGCGGCACGTCGAGCTGGTGCCGCTGTCGGAGCGCCGCATCATGCTGGTGCTGATCACCAACACCGGGCGGGTCGAGCAGCGGGTCGTCGACCTCCCCGACGTGGTCGAGGACGACCGCATCGCCCACCTGCGGGCCGTGCTCAACGCCTGCCTGGACGGCTGCGCGCTGGGCCGCGTGCCCGAGACGGTGGCCGACCTGCAGGAGCGCCTGCCCGAGGACGACCGCCCGATGGCCGGCACGATCTTGTCCGTACTCCTGGACACCCTGGTCGACCGGCACGAAGAAAAGATCGTCTTCGCCGGGGCGGCCAACCTCACGGCCGACTTCACCGTCGGCCTGCGTGACGTGCTCGAAGCCCTTGAGGAACAGGTCGTGCTGATGCGGCTGCTCGGAGAAGTCGGCGACTCCTCCGTAACGGTGCGGATCGGCTCAGAGAACCCCTATTCGGGGCTTCGTGGCACTTCCATCGTCGCCGCCGGATACGGTTCGGGCGACAATGAACTGGCCCGGCTCGGAGTGCTGGGCCCGACGCGAATGGACTACCCGGTGACCATGGGAGCGGTGCGCGCAGTGGCACGCTATGTCGGCCAGATTCTGGCGGGGTCCTAGTGGCGCGCGACTACTACGCCATTCTCGGCGTCCGCCGTGACGCCGGGCAGGATGAGATCAAGAAGGCGTATCGCCGCCTGGCGCGCGAGCTGCACCCCGACCTGAACCCCGACCCGGAGACGCAGGAACGGTTCAAGGAGATCAACCAGGCGTACGAGGTCCTGTCGGACCCCAACAAACGCCAGATGTTCGATCTCGGGGCCGATCCCTACGGCGGGGGCGGCGGGGCCGGTTCCGCCGGTGCCGGTTTCGGCGCCGGGTTCCCGTTCAGCGACATCATGGACGCCTTCTTCGGCGGCGGCGCCGGGGCACGCGGGCCGCGGTCCCGGGCGCGGCGCGGGCGCAACGCCACCATCCGCGTCGAGCTCGACCTCGCCGAGTCGGCGTTCGGCACCACCCGTGAGCTGGTCGTGGACACCGCCATCCTGTGCGAGGTCTGCCACGGCTCCGGTGCGGCGTCCGGCACCCACCCCGACACCTGCGACATGTGCCACGGCCGCGGCGAGATCTCCCAGGTGACCCGCTCGTTCCTCGGCCAGGTCATGACCGCCCGCCCGTGCCCCCAGTGCGGTGGCTTCGGCTCGATCATCCAGCACCCCTGCCAGGAGTGCTCCGGCGACGGCCGCGTCCGCACCCGCCGCACCATCAAGGTCCGCATCCCCGCGGGCGTCGAGGACGGCACCCACATCCAGCTCGCCGGCGAAGGCGAGATCGGCCCCGGCGGCGGCCCCCCCGGCGACCTGTTCCTGGAGATCGTCGAACGCGCCCACCAGATCTTCGAGCGCCGCGGCGACGACCTCCACTGCACCGTCCAGATCCCCATGACCGCCGCCGCCCTCGGCACCACCCTCACGGTCGAGACCCTGGACGGCGCCGAAGAGATCGACATCCGCCCCGGCGCCCAGTCCGGCCAGGTGATCCCCCTGTACAGCAAGGGCGTCCAGCACCTCAACGAGACCGGCCGAGGCGACCTCCTGATCCACATCAACGTGGAAACCCCCACCCGCCTGGACCCCGCCCAGGAAGACCTCCTGAAGGAACTCTCCAAACTCCGCGGCGAAGAACGCCCCCCCGGCAAATTCGCCCCCGGCCAACAGGGCTTCTTCTCCCGCCTCCGCGACGCCTTCAACGGCCGCTAACCCCCCCCCCCCCCCCCCCCCCCCCCCCCCCCCCCCCCCCCCCCCCCCCCCCCCCCCCCCCCCCCCCCCCCCCCCCCCCCCCCCCCCCCCCCCCCC
>NZ_JBHSRF010000088.1:0-36114 GCF_042658925.1 Sphaerisporangium aureirubrum | reverse complement strand
GGCCCCCCAGCCCTCCTCCACCGCCCCCGGCGGCCCCGCCCCCCAGCCCTTCCCCACGGCCCCCAGCGGCCCGGCTCCCCAGCCCTTCCCCGCCGCCCCCAGCGGCCCGGCTCCCCAGCCCTTCTCCGCCGCTCCCGGCGGCCCGATCCCCAAGCCCTTCCCCGCCGTTCCCAGCGGCCCCACCGCCCCCCAGCCCGTCTCCGGCGCCCAGGTGCCCGCCGGACCCACCACCCCGGCTCCGCAGCCCTCCACGGCCGCCTCGGGGGGGCAGCGGCCCGCTCCGTACCCGTTCAACGCCACCGTCCCGGTGCCGCCGGGCACGCTGCACATCGGCACCCCGCCGCCCGCCGAGGCCGCGCCGGTCCCCGCCGGGCCGGGGGCCGGGGACGAGACGCGGCCCCCGGCGACCGGGAGCATGCCGACGATGCCCGGGACGGGGGGCCGGTCGAGGGCGCGCAGGTGGCTGGTGCCCGCGCTGACCGTGGCGGGGGCGCTGGGGGTGTCGGCGGCCGTGCTGTCCATGGTGCTTCAGGACGGGCCGGTGCGACCGGTGGCGGCGACGAACGTGCCCGCCGTGAGCGCGTCGGTACCGCGTAACGACGTGGCCCGGTGGTTCGCGTTCGACGCGCCGTACGCGGGGGCGCAGTTCGTGGTGCCCGGCGCGCCGCGCTGCGGCCTCACCTCCTACGAGGGGGCCACGCCGGACGAGGGCCGGTTCTGCGTGGTGCCGTGGACGCTGTCCAACCCCGGGGGCACCGAGGCGCGGATCACCCCGGCGCCGCCGACGCTGGTGGACGACCGCGGCGCCGAGCACGAGCCGCTGCCGGTGTCGACGTCCTTCCCCGCCACCATGACGCCCGGTGCCAAGATCGACGGTGTGCTGGTCTACGACCTGGCCCCGGCTCGCGGCCCGGCCACCCTGAAGCTGAAGGTCTCCGACAGCAAGACGATCGAGGTAAGGCTGTGAACCCCCGCTCCGTCCTCGCGGCCGTCCTGGCGGCCGGACTGCTCCTCGCGGCCTTACCCGTCACCGCCACGGCGGGGACGGCGGCGTGCGACGGAGCGCAGGACTTCGACGGCGACGGCCAGGCCGACGCCGTAGTGGGCGACCCGCTGGCCGGCGCCGGCGGCACCCGCGGGGCCGGAGCGGTCCACATCGTCCCGATCGGGGACGCGGGCAAGGGCACCGTCCTCACCTCGCCGGACCCGCGGGCCGGTGACGCCTTCGGGTGGTCGGTCCGCACCGCGCTCCTCGACGACGACCCGTGCCTGGACGTCGTGGTCGGCGCGCCGTACGCCGCGGTCGACGGCGAGGCCGGCGCGGGTGCCGCGTACGTCTTCTACGGCGGCGCCGCGCCGCGCCGGGACCCGGTGCGGCTCACCGCCCCGACCCCCGAGCGGGACGCCCACTTCGGCTGGTCGCTGGCGGCCGGCCGGCTCCCCGGCGAGCCCGCCGCCGTCGTGGTCGGCGCCCCCTACGAGGACGCCGACGCCACGACCGACTCCGGCGCCGTCTACGTGTACGGCGCGCGGGACCTTACCGACGCGCGGCCCATCACCCAGGAGTCCGAGGGAGTCGTCGGCAACGGCGAGGAGGGCGACCTGTACGGCTGGTCCCTGGCCCTCGGCCGCCTCGGCGGGACCCCCGGTGACCTTGACCTCGCGATCGGCACCCCGTACGAGAACAACGACGGCGCCGGCAAGCAGACCGGCAACACCGGGAAGGACAACTCCGGCGCGGTGGAGGTCCTGTTCGACGTGACCGACCCCGGGGAGCTGTCGGCCGTCAAATGGACGCTGTCCGAGGCGGCCCGCGGCCTCCCGGAGAACGCCGGCGACCGCTTCGGCCACGCCCTCGCCTACGCCGAGTTCAAGGGCGATCCGTACCTGGCGGTGAGCGCGCCACTGGCCGACACCGGCGGGCGCGACTCCGGCGTGGTCCAGTTGTTCGGCCTGAACTCCAAGGGAGAACTCGCCCCCGCGCGCACCCTCCGCCCGGGCGTGGGCGGCCTGCGGGGCGACTCCCCCGCCGCGGGCTCCGCCTTCGGCTGGTCCCTGACCATGCTCGCCGCCTCCGGCGACCTCTCCCTGGCCGTGGGCAGCCCCTTCGAGTCCAGGGGCGGAACCGAGACCGGTGTGGTCCGCCGGATCCCCCTGACCGGCGACGGCACCGCCGGCATGATCACGGCGCCGGGCGCCGTTCCCTACGACCACTTCGGCTGGTCACTGGCCACCTCCGGCTCGGCCGATCCCCTGTCCGCCGGTGACGTCCTGCTCGCCGGCTCCCCCGACCAGTCCGCGGGCAAGGGCGCGCTGACCCTGCTGCGGCCGGGCAGCCCGCCGCGCGTCGTGGCCCCCGGCCTGAACGGCCTTCCCGCGGCGCCGGGCACGGCTCTCGCCGACTTCGGCGCGTCGCTCGGCTGAGCCCTGCCGGGCTACCAGGCGACCTGCCGGGCTACCAGGCGCCGAAGACCCGCTCGCCGTTGGCGCTGACGGTGGCGGCGAGCTCGGCCTCCGGGAGGGATTTGAGCTCGGCCAGGCAGCGGAGGACGAGCGGGATGAGGTACGGGCTGTTGGGCTTTCCCCGGTGGGGGGTCGGCGGGAGGTACGGCGCGTCGGTCTCGACGAGCATCAGCTCGGGCGGGGTCGAGCGGACCGCCTCGCGCAGGGCGGCGGCGTTCTTGTAGGTGACCGGGCCGGAGAAGGAGAGGTGGTAGCCCTCTTTGACGCACCTGGCGGCGAAGGCGGCGTCGCCGGAGAAGCTGTGGAAGACGACGACGTCGGGGGCGCCCTCGTCGATGAGGACCGAAAGGACGTCGTCGTGGGCGTCGCGGTCGTGGATGACCAGGGCCTTGCCGGTGCGCTTGGCGATCTCGATGTGGGCGCGGAAGGACGCGTGCTGGTCGGCCTTGGACGACCAGTCGCGGTAGTAGTCGAGCCCGGTCTCGCCGACCGCGCGCACGTGGGGCTCGCGCGCCAGCTTCTCGATCTCGGCGAGGGTCTCCGGGGTGGCGGCGTGGGACTCGTTGGGATGGACGGCCACCCCCGCGTACACGCCCTCGACGGCCGCGGCCGTGGCGGCGTTCCACCGGGACGAGCGCAGGTCGTACCCGATGGTGACCAGGCGGGTGACACCCACCGCGCGGGCCTCGGCGAGGATGCGCCGCACGTCGGTCCCCGCCGCCTGCGCGGCGGTCCCGATCGGGTCGGCGCCGGACGCCTGCCGCTCCCCGACCATGATGTCCAGGTGGCAGTGGCTGTCGAACACCTCGCCGTCGAGCGCGCGCGGGACGGCGGGCGGGGTGCCGTCGCGGCTCATTCGCCGAGCCTGGCCAGTTCCTCGTCGACGATCTTGGGGTCGAGCTTGGGGAACAGCGGGGTGGGCGGGGCCAGGGGGACGCCGGGGTGGATGGGCTGGGAGGCCCAGGTGGCGGCACCGGTGTAGTCGCCGGTGATGACGGGGTACGGGGTGCCGCCGTTCTCGTCGACCTCGTCGATGCGCGGCATGCCGGACCAGACGCCCTCGCCGCCGAGCATGGCGTGGATCTTGTTGGAGGAGGTCGGGAGGAACGGGGTGAGCAGGGTCTTGGCGTCGTCGACGACCTGGAGGGCGACGTGGAGGATGGACTTCACCCGCTCGGGGTCGTCCTTGAGCTTCCAGGGCTCCTGCTCGGCGAGGTAGCGGTTGGCGTCGCGGACCACGTCGAACGCCTCGGTGACGGCGTTCTTGAAGCGGGACCTGCCGAGCTCGGCGCCCACGGCGGGGAAGGCGTCCCGGCTGCGGGCGAGCAGGGCGCGGTCGGCGTCGGTGAGGTCGCCGGGCTCGGGGACGGCGCCGAAGTTCTTGGCGGCCATCGAGATCGAGCGGTTGACGAGGTTGCCCCAGGCGGCGACCAGCTCGCCGTTGTTGCGGTTGACGAACTCGGACCAGGTGAAGTCGGTGTCCTGGTTCTCGGGGCCGGCCACCGCGATGTAGTAGCGCAGCGCGTCGGCGTCGTAGCGGGCCAGGAAGTCGCGGACGTAGATCACGACCGACCGGCTGGAGGAGAACTTGCGGCCCTCCATGGTGAGGAACTCGCTGGAGACCACCTCGGACGGCAGCGCCAGCTTGCCGAGCGACCCCGGCGTGCCGCCGCGCGACCCCTCGCCGTTGTAGCCGAGCAGCATCGCGGGCCAGATCTCGGAGTGGAAGACGATGTTGTCCTTGCCCATGAAGTAGTACCCGCGGGCGTCGGGGTTCTGCCACCACTGCCGCCAGGCGTCGGGGTCACCGGAGCGGCGGGCCCACTCGATGGAGGCGCTGAGGTAACCGATGACCGCGTCGAACCAGACGTACAGCCGCTTGTCGTCGCGGTCGCGCCAGCCGTCCAGCGGGATCGGCACGCCCCAGTCGAGGTCGCGGCTGATCGCGCGCGGCTGGAGGTCGCCGAGGAGGTTGAGCGAGAACTTCAGGACGTTCGGCCGCCACTCGCCCTGCTTGGACTGCAACCAGGAGCCGAGGACCTCGGCGAACGCCGGGAGGTCGAGCATGAAGTGCTCGGTCTCGATGAACTTGGGCGTCTCGCCGTTGATGCGGCTGCGGGGGTTGATGAGGTCGACCGGGTCGAGCTGGTTGCCGCAGTTGTCGCACTGGTCGCCGCGCGCACCGTCGTAACCGCAGATGGGGCAGGTGCCCTCGATGTAGCGGTCGGGCAGGGTGCGGCCGGTGGTCGGCGAGACCGCGCCCATGGTGGTGCGCGGGAAGATGTAGCCGTTGGCGAAGAGACCCTTGAAGATCTCCTGGGACACGGCGTAGTGGTTGTCCGTCGTGGTGCGGGTGAACAGGTCGTAGGACAGGCCGAGGGAGGTGAGGTCCTCGGCGATCACCCGGTTGTAGCGGTCGGCGAGCTCGCGGGCGGAGACGCCCTCTTTGTCGGCCTGCACCTGGATCGGCGTGCCGTGCTCGTCGGTCCCGCTGACCATCAGCACCTTGTTGCCCGCCATCCGCTGGTAGCGGCTGAAGATGTCGGACGGCACCCCGAAGCCGGAGACGTGCCCGATGTGGCGGGGGCCGTTGGCGTACGGCCACGCGACGGCGGTCAAGATGTGCTGGGACATGCTCACAAGACTAGAGGGCCCGCCACGGCACCTCGAACCGATTCCCCGGGATCTGTGGACAACCCCGCGACGGCCGGGGCCCCCGGCGAGCGTGTCGTTTCCCACCGTGTCGACAGTTGCTCACCCTGATCCCGGGGCAGCGACTCGCCGCGTCGCCCATTCGCGCGATCCACCCTGGTCATCGGTCCCCTAGATGGCGCCGGGTCGGCGGGCGGTGGTAGGGCGGATTCGGCGCCGCTGCACGGCGAGAACCCGTTATAGGTAGCCAGACGGGAATAGTCGACGTCAATGGATCAACCACATCAAACCCGTCTGCGGCTGGGCTGGATGGGCCCACCCGTTGTTGTTTTCCCACCGTGTCGACAGTTGCCCACCCGATTCCGAGGTGTCGATCACCGCACGCGGAAGTCCCCTGCGAGCGCTGGCGCTGCCGTGGACCACCTCCGTGGACCACCCCCGCGCCCGTCCGGCTTCGCACCGGTGGTGTCGCTCCGTGCCGGTCGGTATCACTCCGCGCCCGGGTGTCACCCGTGCGTGTGGGCGCCGCCACGGACTGCGGCCGCATCCGGCCGCGCCGCCCATTCCGGTGGCTGGTCTCTTGGACGACGCTGCGGCCATCTGGCAATCCATGGCGGGTTTCTCCCCGCCCAACGGCACCGAATTCGCCACACCACCACCTGCCGACCCGGCGCCAACTACGGGACCGGCGGCACGAACCGGCGGCACGGACGCATGGGAGACACACTCCACCCGGGGCGCCGGAGTTGGCGGGATGGCCCCTACGTGCGGTGAGCGATGCCCCGGGAATTGGGTGGGCAACTGTCGACACGGTGGAAAACAACAACGGGTGGGCCCATCCACCTCAGCCCCGAGACGGGTTTGCCGTTGATTCCCTTGGCGTCGACGCTATCCCCGTCTGGCTACCCATAGCGGGTTTCTCGCCGTACAGCGGCGCCGAATTCGCCGTACCACCGCCCGCCGACCTGGCGCCGTCTGAGGGACCGATGACCAGGGTGGATCGCGCGAGTGGGCGGCGCGGACGAGTCGCGCGGACCGGCGAGGCGGACGGGGCGTGCGAAACCGGCGGTGCGGACGGATGGGGACACACTCCACCCGGGGTGTCCGCGTTGGCGGGGTGGCCCCTGCGTGCGGTGAGCGATGCCCCGGGGGTTGGGTGGGCAACTGTCGACACGGTGGGAAAACAACAACGGGTGGGGCCACCCAGCCCAGCCGGAGACGGGTTTGATGTGGTTGATCCCCTTACGTTGGCCATCCCGGTCCGGCACCACCTGGCCGGTTTCCGGCCGTCGAGGGCCGGTCGGCGTCAGGCGGAGGTGGACTCCCGCTGCACGGCCTCGGCGGCCTCTTCCGCGGCGGAGGCCGCGACGTCCGCCGGGGTCTCCTTGGTGCGGCGGATGCCGAGGATGCTGATGAACAGCGCGGCGAAGATGGTCTGGAAGCTCATGATCAGCGCGGTGGCGGACGGCACGACCAGGCGCAGCGACTCGGCGGGGATCAGCGCCCCGAAGTTGCGCACCTGCCAGTGCGCCAGCGAGGCCACCAGGCCGCCGAGGCCCGCGACGGCCAGCAGGCCGCCGGCGATCAGGCCGCGCTCCAGGGTGACGACGTCCACCAGCTGCTTGATGCGGGGGCTCTCGGGCAGGAAGCCCTCCTCGGCGGCGTACACCTTCGTGAACAGGCCGAACAGCACGGCCTGGAAGCCGATCACCAGGATCGCGGACGCCCCCACGAGGGTGTCGACGTCGAAGGCCAGTTTGCCGATGTAGACCGGCCCGAAGGTCAGCGCGGTGCCCGCGACCAGGCCGAGGATCATCAGCACGGCGCCGGGGATCACGAACAGCCAGCGGGGGCTGTACAGCAGCAGGAAGCGCAGGTGGCGCCAGCCGTCCCGCCAGGAGCGCAGGTGGGGCGGGCGGGTGCGGCCGTCGGGGCTGAGGGTGGTCGGCACCTCGCGGACGTCCAGGCCCTGGAGCGTGGCCTTGACGACCATCTCGCTGGCGAACTCCATGCCGCCGGTCTGCAGCCCGAGGGTGAGGATGGACTCGCGGCGGAACCCGCGCAGCCCGCAGTGGAAGTCGCGGATCTTGCTGGGGAAGAACAGCCGCCCGACGAACGACAGCACGGGGTTGCCGAGGTAGCGGTGCAGCGGCGGCATGGCGCCGGGCGAGATGCCGCCGCGGAAGCGGTTGCCCATCACGAGGTCGGCGCCCGCGCGCAGCTCCTCGACGAACGGCAGCAGGGCGGTGAAGTCGTAGGAGTCGTCCGCGTCGCCCATGATGACGAACCGGCCGCGCGCGGCCCGGATGCCGCCCATGAGCGCGTTGCCGTACCCCTTGGCGTCGATGTGCACGACCCGGGCGCCGGCGTCCCGGGCGATCTGCTGGGAACCGTCCGTGCTGCCGTTGTCGGCGATCACGACCTCGCCGTCGATACCGTGCTCCGCCATGCAGGCCAGTGCCTTACGGATGCATGTCTCGACCGTCTCCGCCTCGTTCAGGCATGGCATGACCACGGTCAGTTCCACAACGAAACCCCTCGTTCGTGCCTCGATCATCGTCTGCGTAGTTCAACCATGATGCCCTCTGCCCCCGGGTGCTCGGGTCAAGTCCCCGAAACGGCTGGCATCCTGTAATCCATGGTGACCGTTGCCGAACCGGCGCACGCCGACGCGCCCGCCCCTGGCAGAGGTGCGCGCCTGCTCGGTTTCCTGCGGCGGCGCCGGCTGTTCGTGATCGCCGTCACGCTCGGCGCCGCGCTGCGCGTGATCACGATGCTCGGCTACCGCCCGGCCATGTGGTTCAACGACTCCTACGAGTACGTCTCGGTGGCCCTCCACCTGCGGCCCCACCCCATCCGGCCGGACGGGTACGGCTTCTGGCTGCTGGCGCTCAAGCCTTTCCACAGCTTCGCCCTGGTGGTCTTTACGCAGCACCTCATGGGCCTGGCCACGGCCGTGCTGATCTATGCGCTACTCAGACGCAAATTTGGCCTGCCCGACTGGGGCGCCACGCTGGCCGCCGCGCCGGTGCTGTTCGACGCCTACCAGATCCAGCTCGAACAGCTGATCATGTCGGACACCATGTTCACGCTGCTCATCGTGGCCGTGATCACGCTGGTGCTGTGGCACCGTCAGCTGTCCTGGAAGGTGGGCGTCGCCATCGGCCTGCTGATGGCGCTCACCGCGCTGACCCGCAGCATCGGCCTGCCGATCCTCGCCGTGGTCGCGGTCTACATGCTGATCAAGCGCACCGGCTGGAAGCCGATCCTCGCCATGGTGACGGCGTGCGCCGTGCCGGTCATCGCGTACATGGGGTGGTTCTCCGCGGTGAACGGCCAGTTCGCGCTGACCCAGAGCGACGGCCTGATCATGTACATGCGCACGGCCAAGTTCGCCGACTGCAAGAAGATCAAGCCGGACCTCCAGCGCGAGCAGGACCTGATCCCGCTGTGCAACAACCCGAGCATCGCCCGCAGCCCGTTCTCGCAGCTCTACCTGTGGTGGAAGGGCGAGGGCGAGGTGCTGCACCGCTGGGGCGCCGACAAGTGGGACCGGTCGATCAACGACACGGCGGGCAGGTTCGCCCGGCGCGCCATCCTGGCCCAGCCGGGCGACTACCTCTCGGCCGTCACCGGGGACCTCCTGCGCAGCTTCCGCTGGGACCGCCCGGTGTTCCCCGACGCGCTGACCTGGAACCAGTACCAATTCGACGCCAGGGGCGTGAGCGCCCGCGACCCGGTGCGGCTGCTGAAGTCGCCGCCGACGTGGCCGAGCTACATGGGCACGGTCGACCGCGACATGGTGGCCTACGAGCAGGGCCGGGCCAGCACCCGGGTCTACTGGCCGTGGGCGACCATCATGGAGCGCTACCAGCGCTTCGCCGCCCTGCCCGGCCTGGTGCTCGGCATCGCGCTGCTGGTCGGCGCGGCCGGCATGGTGCGGCGCTGGCGCACGCTCGGCGGCCCGGCGCTGCTGCCGTGGGTGGCGGCGGCCGCCCTGGTGGTGGCCCCGGCGGCCACCGCCGAGTTCGACTACCGCTACCTGCTGCCCGCGATGCCGGTGGCCTTCCTCGCCGCCGCCATCACGCTGCGCCGGGGGCTGCGGCAGCGCCCGGCCCGCGAGGGTTAGATCCAGCTGCGGAACAGCATGCGGCGGTACCAGTCGTCGTAGGGGATGGTCTCGGCGGAGATCACCGGGTACAGCCACCAGAAGTTGATCAGGGCGAGCAGCATGAACGCCCCGACGCCCGCCGCGGCGGCCGCCCTGCGCGTGGAGGCCACCCCCTCGGGGCCGAGGATCGACCCTGCCATCAGGACGATGGCCAGGATCATGAACGGCAGCATCGGGGCGGCGTAGAACAGGAACATGGTGCGGTGGTCGGAGATGGCGTAGTAGAACCACGGCAGCCAGCCCACCGCGAACGCCAGCAGGACGGCCCCGGCGCGCCAGTCGCGGCTGGAGACGTACCACGCGATCAGGCCGATCAGCGCGATCACCGAGCCGTACCAGATGACCGGCGTGCCGACGCCGAGCACCGCCTGGGCGCAGCTCCCCGCCGAGCACGGCGGGGAGGTGTAGTGGAACGCCACCGGCCGCACCAGCAGCGGCCACTCCCACGGCCATGACTGGTAGGCGTGCTTGGAGGCCAGGCCGGTGTGGAAGCCGAGCACCTGGAAGTGGTACGAGAACCACGACCGCAGGGAGCTGAACACGAAGTACGCCGGTCCGCTGGAGGTGGCCTCGGTCCAGTTGCGGCCGTAGCCCCAGGTGGTGGCGAACCAGCCGGTCCAGCTGGCCACGTAGACCCCCGCGGGGATCAGGCCCATGGCCAGCGACGTCGCCGGCGCGTCCAGGGTCAGCGCGCCCCGGTACGGCCGCCGCAGCCCGACGGCGCGGCGCGCCCCGGCGTCCCAGACCACGCTCATCACGGCGAAGGCGATCAGGAAGAAGATGCCGCTCCACTTGGTGGCGCACGCCGCGCCCAGGCACAGCCCGGCGCCGATGCGCCACCACCGGACCCCCAGCCTGGGACCGGTGCCGGTCACCGGGGAGCTCTCGTACCACTGCACCAGCCGGAGCCGCGACTGGTCCCGGTCCGCGACCAGACAGGCGAACCCGGCGATCACCCACATCATCAGGATGCCGTCCAGGAGGGCCGTGCGGCCGAGCACGAAGGCCAGCGCGTCCAGCGCCAGCAGCAGCCCCGCCATGCAGCCCAGCAGCGTCGAGCGGGTCATCCGCCGCGCCACCCGGGCCAGGACCAGGATCGACACGATCCCCGCCAGGGCGACGGCGATACGCCACCCGAAGGGATTCCAGCCGAAGATCCACTCACCCGCGCCGATCATCCACTTCCCGAGCGGCGGGTGCGCGACGTACTGCGCGCACGGGCCGAGGTCGTTCGGCGTGCACGTCGTCCACAGGTCCTGCCGCCCGGCGAGCAGCCGCTTGTCGGCGATTGGGTCGTCGGCGGAGCCGAGCATGGTCCGCTCGACCAGGTACCGCAGCAGCGACAGCCCGTCCTTGGCGTAGTAGGTCTCGTCGAAGACCACCGCCTTGGGGTCCCCGAGCCGGTACAGGCGCAGCACGGCGCCGAACGCCGCCACCAGCAGCGGCCCGACCCACCCCCATAGAGGGCTGCCCGGGAAAGGCGGGACCAGACGGTCGCGTACGGAGCCCGGATCCGGGGACTCGTCGTCGGACGGAGCAGGGGATTCCCCGAAGAGGCGCGACACGCCGGGAAATCGTCGAGGGAAGGCGCGAACAGCCACCTGCGCACCTTATGGGGCGTGGGGCCCTCCCATCCAGAGGAGCCCCGCACCGCCTGCCGTCACACCCCTCTAAGCAGGGCGAACGCCACCGGCGCCATGAACGGCGTCGTACAAAGTGCGCCTGGCGACGCCCGCGGCCCGCGCCACGTCCACGATCGCCTGCTTGCGCGGCACCCCGGCCTCCTGCATGCGGGCCACCTCGGCGACCAGGTCGCCGATGTCGGCGGTCACCTCCCCCGGATCGTGCCCGGCGATCACCAGCGTGATCTCGCCGCGCACGTCGCCCGCCGCCCACTCGGCCAGCTCGGCCAGCGTGCCGCGCCGCACCTCCTCGTACGTCTTGGTCAGCTCCCGGCACACCGCGGCCCGGCGTTCCGGGCCGAAGGCCTCGGCCATCGCGGTCAGGCAGGCGCCCAGCCGGTGCGGCGCCTCGAAGAAGACCATGGTGCGCCGCTCGGCGGCCAGCCCGGCCAGCCGCCGGGACCGCTCGCCCGTCTTGCGCGGCGGGAACCCCTCGAAGCAGAACCGGTCGGAGGGCAGCCCGGAGATCGCCAGAGCGGTGGTGACGGCGGACGGCCCCGGCAGCGCCGTGACCTCGATGCCGGCGTCCACCGCGAGCCGGGTGAGGCGGTAGCCGGGGTCGGACACGCCCGGCATCCCGGCGTCGGTGATGACCAGCACGGTCTCCCCGTCGCGCAGCGAGCCGAGCAGCTCCTCGGCCCTGACCGCCTCGTTGGCGTCGTAGTACGAGACCACGCGCCCGCCGAGGGTGACGCCGAGGTCGGCCGCCAGCCTGCGCAGCCTGCGGGTGTCCTCGGCGGCGACCACGTCGGCCACGGCGAGCGCCTCACGCAGCCGGGCGGACGCGTCGTCCACCCGCCCGATCGGAGCGCCCGCGAGCACCAGCCTGCCCTTGCCGTCCACCCGTCCATCCTCTCCCATGGTGTTGCAGGTCATCCCTGGGCCACTTTCCGCCAGGAGTCCCCCAATTGGGGCCGTTAGAGGTGTTTCTTAGGTTGGCCGTAAGGACCGCCCCGTACGATGTCCGCGTGGCCGTGACGGACTACCCTAACCAGGACTTCGGGCAGCCGGAGTCGCGTGACGACCCGGCGGCGCCGGGTTCCCTGCGCGACCGGCTGGTCCCGCCGTTCCACGGCAGCGCCCTGTGGGGATGGATCGGGCCGCTGCTGGTGGCGGCGCTCGGTGCCGTGTTGCGCTTCAACCGGCTCGGGGACCCCAAGGCGGTGGTCTTCGACGAGACCTACTACGCCAAGGACTCGCTGTCCCTGGTGCGGTGGGGCGTGGAGCGCGTGCCGCTCAAGGACGCCGACAAGATGCTGCTCGGCGGGAACCCCCACATCTGGCAGCAGTGCGCGCCCGCCGAGATCGACAAGTGCGCCTCGTACGTGGTCCACCCGCCGCTCGGCAAGTGGATGATCGGCGCGGGCGAGTGGATCTTCGGAGCCAACCCCTTCGGGTGGCGTTTCGCCGCCGCGGTGGCGGGTGTGGTGTCGATCCTCATCCTGGCCCGGGTGGCGCGCCGGATGACCCGCTCCACCGTCCTGGGCTGCATGGCGGGGCTGCTGCTGGCGGTGGACGGGCTGGCCTTCGTGCTCGGCCGAACCGCCCTGCTGGACGGCTTCCTGATGTTGTGGGTGCTCGCCGGGTTCGCCTGCCTGGTCGCGGACCGCGACCAGACACGCCTCAAACTGGCCGAGTGGTACGAGAACTCCACCGTCACCGGCACCGGGCCCCGGCTCGGCGTGCGGTGGTGGCGCGTCGGCGCCGGGCTGTGCCTGGGCGCGGCGTGCGCCACCAAGTGGAGCGGCGTCTTCTTCCTGATCGCCTTCGCCGTGATGAGCGTGCTCTGGGACGCCGGGGCGCGCCGCGCCGTCGGCCTGCGGCAGCCGTACCGCGGCGCCCTGACCCTGGACGTGCCCTCGGCGGCGCTGGCCATGGGCCTGATCCCCGCGCTGACCTACCTGGTCAGCTGGACCGGCTGGTTCGCCACCGCCTACGGCTACGGCCGCAACTGGGCGCAGGCCACCTCCAGCGGCCCCGGCTACTTCGTGTTCAGCTCCCTGCGCTCCTGGTGGGACTACCAATGGATGGTCCTGAGCTTCCACACCGGCCTGGACTCGACCCACCCCTACCAGTCGAAGCCCTGGGAATGGCCGATGCTGCTGCGGCCGGTGGCGTTCTTCTACGAGAGCCCGCCGGGCTGCGGCACCGACAGGTGCTCCCAGGCCGTGCTCGGCGTCGGCACCCCGGTCATCTGGTACGGCGCCATCGCCGCACTGGTCACTCTGGTCACGTGGTACTTCTCCACGCGGGACTGGCGCGCGGGCGCGGTGCTGCTGGCCTACGCGGTGGGGTGGCTTCCGTGGTTCTATTACGCCATCGCCGACAACCGGACCATGTTCCTCTTCTACACGGCCCCGATGATCCCGTTCATGATCCTGGCGCTCACGCTGGTCGCCGGGTTCCTCATCGGCCCGGCAGGCGCCGCGCCGGCGCGCAGGGCCGTCGGCGCCGCGTTGACCGGGGCGTTCGTGCTGCTGGCGCTGGTGAACTTCTGGTGGCTGTACCCGGTGCTCTCCGCCGAGATCATTCCCTACGACGATTGGCACGGCAGGATGCTGCTCGACCGCTGGATATGACGTCCTGGTCCGTACCCGACAGCTCTTTCGGTCTTACCGGTCTTACAGGTGGGTGACGTGGGAATCGTCCGTGGCGGAAGCCGTCGTCAGGGCCCTGGCCTATACGGCAGACTGCGAAACATGCCCGCACCCGACGTCGCCGCGCTCCTGACGGAGCTCGAACGCGTCGCCCCCGCCGCCGCCGACCGCGCGCGCGTGGCCGTCGAGTGGCTCACCGGTGGTGAGCCCCTGGAGACGGTCACCCAGCTCGACGTCTGCGAGTTCCTCTGGTACACCCTGCCGATCAAGGTCTCCGGCGACCACACCGCGATCGCGGCGGCCCTCGGGCGGCTGCTACGCCTCGGCGGGCTCGACCGCTACGCGGCGATCTGCGGCTCGGCGTCCACCTCACGCATCCTGCGTACCTACGAGATGGAGGGCGAGGAGGCGGGAGCCGCGGCCTACCAGCGGGCGCTGACCGCCACCGGGGTGCTGCCGCCCGACGTGCCCGAGCTGCGCTGGAGCTCCATCATGGGGCCCGAGGAGCTCGGCGCCCACATCGCCTGCTCGGCGGCGCTGGAGCTGGCCGTGGTGGCCGGCGACCTGCGCCCGGCCACCAGCGCGTGGAAGTCCCGCGCCGAGGCGCTCACGCGCCGCTGGCTCACCGCGCCGCGCGCCGAGCTCGGCGGGGACAACTGGGTCGACCGCGTGCACGGCGAGCGGCTCAACCGCTGGGTGCTCGGCCGGGGCGCCGCCCGCAGGGAGCTGGCCCAGCCGTTCGAGGTGCGGCTGCACGCGCCCATCCCGGCGCCGGAGGGCGCCCACTTCGACGCCCTGCGGTGGCTGCTGGAGGCCGCGGCGGGCCCTGGCGGGCTGCCGCTCACCGCGCGGCACACCATCTCCGCGCCGCTAGCCGACGAGGCCGCCGAGCGGTTCGGCTGGGCGGGCGGCGACGGCGCGCTCCCCACGCTGCACCGCATCGCCGAGCAGGAGATGCGCGCGGTGCGCCGCACGGGCAGGTGCCTCGCCATCACCACGACGGGGCGGCGGCTGCTGGCCGACCCGGCGGCGATGTGGCAGGCGGCGGCGTCCGCGCTGCTCACGCCCGCCAGTGCCGAGCGTGAGCTTGAGACGTCCGTGCGCGAGGTCGGCCTGATGCTGCTCACCGGCGGCGACCCCCTGACCGGCGCGGCGCTGGCCGAGCGGGTGGCCGAGGTCGTGTCCGGCGAGGGCTGGCGCACCACCTCGGCGGCCGACGTCACCGGCGCGCTGGCCGACCTTCACCACCGGCTGGAGGCGCTCCACCTGTGCACCTCACCGGCGCACGCGGGCCACGCCGACCACCATCCGGCGGAGCTCACCCCGGTCGGGCGGGCCGCCGCGCTCACCGCGCTGCGCGGGCAGGCGCTGCGGCCCCGCACCTACGTCTCCGCGACCTGAGGCCCGCCCCCGCCAGGACGGCCGGCTAGACGCGCGAGGTGGCCCGCCCGCCGAGACGGCGGGCCATGCGCTCGTCCGTGCCGCCCATCTCCTCGTATCCCTGGCCGCCCATGCCCGACATCATCATTTCCTGCCGGGCCTCCTCGATCCGCAGGGCGACGCCCATGGCGAAGAAGGTGGGCGCCCACTCACCGACGAACAGGCCCCAGCGGTCGGCCCGCGCGATGTCGTTCTCGTACTCCTTGGACAGGATCCAGGAGAGGAACGACATGCCGACCGACACGATGCCCGCCGTGTACATCATCCCCGAGCGGACGCCCATTTTGTGAAGGCTCCTGATCATATGGCCCCCTTTGTCGTGACGTGCTGACGCCTAACTTCTTCCCTTTCGCCACCACTCGCCCCGCTTTTCGCTCTTCCTTGACGCCGCCCAGGGAGGGATATGGCTTTCGCCCGGAAGCTCACGAATCCCCGTCGAACCCCGTGTACCGCTCGGCGAGTGCCTTGCCGATCCGCGCCAGCTCGACCTGGACGGAGCGCGGTTCGATCACCTCGACCAGCGCGCCCCACCCCGCGAGGTTCCGCGCGACGTCCAGCGGGGTCGGCGCGGCCAGACGGACGCGGGCGCGCCCCCCTCCGGGCTCGCCGTCGAGGTGGCAGTGCCGTCCGAACCGGTCCCGCAGGACCGGCACGAACCTGTGCTCGATGAGCACCGTCGCCCAGGTGCGGGAACGCCGCCGCTCCACCTCGCCCACGACCTCCTCCCACGCGGCGGCGAGGGTGAAGTCGTCCGGCCGCCCGGCGGTCCTGCCGGTGGGCTCGGCCGCCACGACGCGGTCGACCCGGAAGGTCCGCCGCCCCCCTTCGGTCCCGGCGAGCAGGTACCAGACGTCGTCCTTGTCGACCAGGCCCCAGGGGTCGACCAACCGCTCGGTGCGCTCCCGGGTGGCGCTGGTATAGGTCAGGCGGACCTCGCGCCGATGGATCACGGCCTCCTGGAGCAGGCCGGCCATCGGCGGGCGGCGGCGGTCGCGCTCGCCCCAGCGGGTGGGGTCGATCATGGTGGCGGCGGCGGCCGCCTCGGCGTCCGCGCGGAAGGTGCTCGGCAGCGCCCGCACGAGTTTGCGCAAGGCGGCCTTGGCCTCGGCGGAGACGGCCGCGGCCGGGCCGACCAGCACGAACAGCGCCTGCGCCTCGGCCGCCGACAGGCCGCTGAGGTCGGTACGGGCGCCGCCGACCAGCGACCAGCCCCCACCCCGTCCGGGCTGCGGGTAGACCGGGACGCCCGCCACCGACAGCGCCGAAAGGTCGCGGCGGGCGGTCGCGACGGACACCTCCAGCTCGGCCGCCAGCTCGGCGGCCGTCACCCGGCCACGGGCCTGCATGAGCAGCAGGACGGCGACGAGCCGATCGGCACGCATGATCTCCCCCGTAAAAGTGCTCAGTCGATGAGCACTTTAGGCGAGAGGATGGTGTCTGTCACCAGCTGAAAGACCTACCGGAGGAACCGCCATGCTGCGAGGACCCGCCACCGTCAACTTCTACGCCGACGACCTCGAGGCCGCCAGGAAGTGGTACGCCGAGGTGCTGAACGCCGAGCCGTACTTCGAACGGCCGGGCAACGGCCTGCCCGCCGCCTACTACGAGTTCAGGATCGGCGACTACCAGACCGAACTCGGCATCATCGACCGGCGTTACGCCCCCCAGGGCGCGCCCGCCACCCCCGCGGGCGCGATCATCCACTGGCACGTCGACGACGTGCGGGCCGCGCTGGACCGGCTGCTGTCCCTCGGCGCCACGCCGTACACGCCGCTCACCGAGTACGGCCCCGGCTTCGTCACCGCCGCGGTGGCCGACCCGTTCGGCAACGTGATCGGCGTCATGGAGAACCAGCACTACCTGGAGGTCCTCACCCGGCACCCTGAAAAATGAGGTCGTCCTTCTCCACCACCCACGTGCCCGTCGCCGGGTCGAAGTGCGCCGTCTCGGTCATGAGGAAGTGGGCGGCGAGCCTCTTCCCCGACCAGCCGACGGACGCGACCCCGGCGTCCGGCTGGGTGATCTTGACCGTGTGATGCAGGTTGTCCAGGCCGGTCAGATCGACGGTGCACCGCACGTCGTAGGTGACCACCTGACCCGGTGGGGGCGCGGGCAGGACGACGCTCGCCGAGACCGTCTTCGGGACCGGGAACGCGGTGCCGTCGGACCGCCGGACCAGCTTCCACTCGACCGAGTTGACCTTGGTGCCCACGGTCCAGGAGCCGATGCTCATGGTGAAGACCGGGTCGGTCAACGGCCAGGTCAGCGGCGCGTCGGCGTAGCCGTAGGCGCGCACGGCGGTGGACGGGCCCGGCTGGCCGATGGGGAAGGTCCAGGTGAAGGTAACGCCGGCCGGTCACGCTACCGTCGCAGAGCTGCTGGACGGCGTACACGGTGTCGGGCAGGCCGGAGGCCGAGATGCCCAGCTGCCCCACCGGGACCTCGACCGAACCCGACGTGGCCTCGCGGGCGCCACGCCACCGGCCGTTGACGTAGACCGACACCAGCGCGCCCGGCACGACGTCGTCGACCGGGACCTCCGTGCGCCACGCCTCCAGGGGCCGGTAGCAGCGCAGCACCGTGGTGCCGGAGGTCGCCGCCACCACCCCGCTCAGCTGCCGCCCGGCGGCGGTGAGCCACACCAGCGCGTGCGGGGAGGTGCCGCGGACCTCCACCAGGCTGCCGCACTGGTACAACGGCCCGATCGCGATCTCCGGATCGGTGGCGGAGAAGTCGACATCGACGTAGTCCGACTGAACCAGGGCCCCGCAGTACGAGACCTGCACGTACACCGCCATGCCGGAGCCACGGAGCACACCGGCCGCCGAGGACAGCAGCGGGAACCAGTCGTCGCCGTCATGGGAGGCCGTCCAGGCGCCGAGCTGGACGGTGCCGCTCTCGAAGTCGGTGGCCCAGGCGACGACCTGCGCGCCCCGGCGCAGCCTGGAGACCGTGACGACCGCCGTGTCCTGGCACACGTGCGCGTGGACCTCCGGCTTCTCACCGGGGACGGCCGCGCCCGTGGTGAGGACGCCGGTGCGGCTCTCCGCCGTGCAGCCCGTGAAGAACCGTTGGTACAGCTGCACCGTACGGCCGGCGTACAACCTGTCCACGGCGCAGCGGATCGTGTCCCCCACATAGGGATAGTCCAGGTTCGCGCCGCCGATGGTCACCCGCAGCGAGGCCCCGGGGACCACCCCGGTCACGCCGACCTCCACGTCGCACTCGGCGGGTGGCCGCTGGAACTGCGGCGTGGGCAGCGGTGGGGCCACCGGTGACGCCACCACCGTCGGGCCGGCCGTCACGGGGCCGCCGACCAGGGATTTCGTCACCGGGTCCACGTACTGCTGCCGTATCTCCAGGGTCGAGCCCATGGCGAACGGCCCGGTGCGGCCCTTGTTCAGCAGGACGGAGACCTGCGGCCAGTCGGGCCAATCGCACACCGCCTCCCCGACGATGGTCCCGGCGTACCTGACGACCACGGTCGCCCCCATGGCGACGCCGGTCACCACCAGCCAGTCCATGCAACCGTGCACCAGGCTCACGCAGCGCACCACGCCCAGCGGGTTCGGCGCCGCCAGCACCGGTTCCGGCCGGGACGGCTCCCCGGGACCGCCGTTCATCGTCTGCGTCGCGACGAGCTGCCGCCCCGCCGTCAGGCCGAGCCCGGCCGTGGGGATCATGGTGACGCCGTCGGGGCTCGCGGTCACCGAGGTGACCGGACCGCCGTCGGCGAACAGGGTGACGGTGGTGCCCGCCAGGGCGTTGTCCACCCGCACGTGAGGGCTTATGACGGTCACCGGGCCGATGATCTTCGGGGGCGCGCAGGGCGTGTCCGCGCGCGCCTCGGGGATGCCCGCGAAGGCGCCCGCGGCGGTCCCCGCCGCCGCCACCACGGCGACGTCCCTGCCCAGGCGCAACGCCCCGCGCCGGGTCATCCGCGTCGAAGGAACCTGTCCGCATCCGCACGGGGTCGCGGACCGCTCGTCGGCCATCAGCTCTCCAGAGCGTTCGTCGTCGCCCACAAGGATGAGCTTTGGAAAAGCCCGGAGGAATACCTCCGTCCCTGTTTCACCTCCTTTCATCGCGAGGCCAGGCCGCCGCGGCGTTTGCCCATGGTGAGACGCGTGCCGGTGAACGACACTCGGATCACCCGTTGTACCGGCCGTCACCGCTGGCTACGTTCACCCGGTCGCATCGATCACCGTGATGCCTCTCCCCATCTCCACGGCACGCCCCACCGAACGGCCACGGCCGCCCTCCTCGGCCGTGGGAAGGAGAACCGTGCGACCCTTACGTGTCACCGCGGCGCTGGCCGCCATGCTGAGCGCCACGATGTTGTCCGGAACCGCCCACGCGTCCCCCTCCCCCGACCGGCACAGACCGGACGTCCTGGCCGAGGCGCACACCGCCGGCCGGGTCAAACCCGATCGGGACTCCGTCCGGTACAGCTGGCCCGGCGTCTACTTCGAGGGCCGCTTCCGCGGCACCGGCGTCGGGATCGTCCTCGACGACGCCGAGAACGACTACGACGTCCAGGTGGACGGCGCGACCGTCGCCACGCTGGTGACCCCGGGCCGGACCACGTACTGGGTCAACGGCCTCACCAGGGGCGTGCACGGCGTGCGGCTCGTCAAGCGCACCGAGAGCCCCGGGGCCTCGGGCGCGTTCGGCGGGTTCGTCGCCGCCCGGGGCGGGTCGATCCTCCCGAGGCCCGCCGCGCGGCACCGGCAGATCGAGTTCATCGGCGACTCCTACACCGCCGGCTACGGCAACGTCTCCGACTCACGCGAATGCACCGACGCCCAGCTCGCCCGCGCCACCAACGCGGACCTGAGCTTCGGCGCCCTCACCGCGCGACGACTGAACGCCGACTACCAGCTCAACGCCGTGTCCGGCCGCGGCATGGTGCGCAACTACAACGGCCTCGACCCCCAGGTCAACTACCGTACGTACTACGACAGGGCCCTGCTGAACGTCGACGGCGACGTCTGGCGCAACCCGGGCACCTGGCGTCCGCAGCTGGTCGTGGTCGGCCTCGGCATCAACGACTTCTCCACCGCGATCAACCCGGGCGAGCCGTGGACGCCGGAGTCCCTGACGGCCGCCTACAGCGCCGCCTACCACGCCTTCCTCGACAAGCTCCGCGCGCGGTACGGCCCGCGCACGATCATCGTGGTCGCCGCCACCTACGTGTACAACACCACCGCGCTCGCCGACGCGGCCCAGCGGATCGTCCAGGAGCGCAACGCGCGCGGCGACGACCGGATCCGTTACTGGTACTACGAGGAGACCGGCCTGGACTACCTCGGCTGCCACTACCACCCGTCCTTCCACGACCACCAGATCATCGCCGAACGGCTCGGCGCCTACATCGCGGCGCTTCCCCTGCGCTGGTAGCCCGGCACGACTGTGCGCGCCCCGGGTGGCCGGGGCGCGCGTTCAGGGTTCCTCGGGGTCGGCCGGGACGTGGAGGAGGGCCAGGAGACGGCGGCGGAGGTCGGCGAAACCGGGTACGTCCACGGCGCGGGGACGGCCGAGGTCGATCGCGATCTCCTCGGCGATGCGGCCTCCGTCCAGGATGAGGAGCCGGTCGGCGAGAAGGATCGCCTCCTCCACGTCGTGGGTCACGAGAAGGGCGGCGAAACCGTGTTTGGCGCGGAGCCTGCCGAACAGGGCCTGCATCTTCAGCCTGGTCAGCGCGTCGAGCGCGCCGAACGGTTCGTCCAGCAGGAGCAGGTCCGGCTCGCGGACGAGGGCCCGGGCGAACGCCACGCGCTGGGACTGCCCCCCGGACAGCTCCGACGGCCAGGCGCCGCCCCGGTCGGCCAGCCCCACCTCTTCGAGCGCCGCCGTCGCGCGCTCCCGGGCGTCCCCGCCGCGGACGCCCAGCGCCACGTTGTCCGCCACCCGTTTCCACGGCAGCAGCCGGTGCTCCTGGAACACGACGGCCTTCGACCCGGAGGTCGTGAACTCCCCGGACGCCTCCTCGTCGAGCCCCGCCAGGATCCGCAGCAGCGTGCTCTTCCCCGAACCGCTCTCCCCGAGCAGGGCGACGACCTCGCCCTGCTCGATCCGCAGGTCGACGCCGGAAAGGACCGTCGTGCCGGCGAACACCCGGCGGATCCCCGTGGCGGCTACGACGCTCGCAGGCCGCGACGCCATGACAGCGTCCTCCTCTCGGCGGTGCGCAACGCCAGGTCGGACAGCAGGCCGAGGGACGCGTACACGATCAGGCCCAGCACGACGATCTCCGTCTGGCTGAAGTCGCGGGCCTCCATCATCATGAAGCCGAGGCCGCTCTGCCCGTTGACCTGTTCGCCGACGACGAGGCTGAGCCAGCCAGCGGCGAACGCCAGCCGCAGGCCGAGGAACAGGGACGGCATCGCCCCCGGGAGCACGACGTGCCGTACCCGCTCGAGCTGGCTGAGACCGCAGGTCCGGGCGGCCTCGACCAGCCTCTCATCGATGTCGCGGATGCCGGCGTAGGTGTTGAGATAGATCGGGAAGAACGCGCCCAGCGCCACCAGCGAGACCTTCAGCGACTCCCCGATGCCCACCCAGATGATGAGCAACGGGACGAGTCCGAGATGCGGCAGCATCCGCGCGGCCTGGACCGGCGGGTCCACGAGGTCGTCCCCGGTCCTCAGCAACCCCGCGATCGCGCCGAGGACGAGCCCGAGCGAGCCCCCGATGAGCAACCCGAGGGCGGCCCGCTCCACGGATTCCAGCAGGTGCAGGCCGAGGGATCCGTCCAGGGACAACCGCCAGGCCGCCGCCACGACCTTGCTCGGCGCGGGAAGCTTGTCCTGCGAGAGGACGCCTGCCCGCGCGGCGCCCTCCCATCCGGCGACGAGCACGATCGGAGTGATCAGCCGCCGTGGCCTGAGCTTCACGTCAAGATGTCCGCGAAGCTCGGGTCGATGAGGCCCTTGATGTCGACCTTGCCGGGGATGAGCGCGAGGTCGGCGAACCCGTCCGCGATCTGCTGGAGCTCGTCGCCGATCGTGGCGTCCACCGGCGCGAGCGGCTGGGCGCTGCGGGACAGGGCGCGGCGGGCGACCTCCTCAGGGATCTTCAGCTCCGGGGCGAGCAGCTTGACGCGCTCCTCGGGGTTGGCGATGCCCCAGTCCGTGACCTCGCGGTAGACCTTCAGGTAGTCGCGGACCAGTCCGGGCTTGTTCTTCAGGGCCTCGGGCGACACCAGGAGGTACTCGCGGTTGTTGGCCAGGCCGGTGGCGTCGGCGAGGACCTTCACGCCCGGCTGCTCGGCGAGGGAGAAGTACGGGTCCCAGATGATCCAGGCGTCGACCTGGTCGTTGTCGAACGCGGGACGGGCCTCGGCCGGCTTGAGGTACTGGACCTGGATGTCGGTGATCTTCATGCCGTTGGCCTCGAGCAACTTGACCAGCAACCAGTTGACGTTCGACCCCTTGTTGAGCGCGACCTTCTTGCCCTTGAGGTCCTTGAAGGAGGTGAAGCCCGACTTCTCCTTCACCAGGACGGCCTCGCCCTTCGGCACCGGCTCAGACGTAGCGATGATCTTGAACTTGGTGCCGCCGGCCGCCGCGAAGATCGGCGGGGCCTCGCCCGTCTGCCCGATGTCGATGGCCCCGGCCTTGAGCGCCTCGGTCAACGCCGGACCGCTCTCGAACAGCGACCATGTGGCCTTGGTGGCGAGCCCTCTGGCCTTGAGCAGGCTCTGCCCGCCGAACCGCTGGTAGCCGACGCGCAGTCCCTCCTCGCCGGCCTTCGTCTCACCTCCCCCGCAGGCGACGAGACTTCCGGCAAGGGCGAGCACGCCTAAGAAGGTGACTACGCGGCGCATGGGGGGCTCCTCGGATGGAACACAGCAAACGGCCGCAAGTATGCCTAAATCCCTACCTTTTGTATAGGGTTAGTAGGGATTTAGGTCGCATGGAACGCAGAAAGGCCCCCGTCCCGTGACAGGAGTGGAGACGTGCGGGACCCCGGCTTCTAGCGTTGCTTGAGGTTGAGTGCCTCTTTGCGGACCTCTGCCTGGATGGTCCGCTCGCGCTCCAACCACGCCGGGTTCTCCGCCTTCAGCGCTTCGATCTCAGCGGTGGTGAGCGGTCCGGTGATCCCATTCCTGATCAGGCCGGAGATGGAGACCTTGAGCTTCACGGCGATGACCTGCTTGGGGTGCGGGCCGTTGCGGCGCAGGTCGACGAGCCAGGCGGGTGGCGTCGCCTGCAACTCGTTCAGCTCGTCCCTGGAGACGACACCCGCCTGGAACTCGGCGGGAGTGGCCGAGAGGAGGACACCCAGCTTCTTGGCCGCGGTCGCGGGCTTCATCGTCTGGATGCTCTTCGGTTTGGGCGAGGTCATGGCGTCAAGAGTAGCCAGCCGGAAGCAGTTCCCCTGACATCGCTACCCTGGGGAAGTGACTGAGGGAGAGATCGGCAAGGTGTTCCGGCTGGCGTACGTGCCGGGGGTGACACCCGCGAAGTGGGCCAACGTCTGGACCGAGAGGATCCCCGGCGTACCGATCACCCTGGCCGCCGTCCCCGCCGCCGAGGCGGTGCCCCTCCTGCGGAACGGCGCCGCCGACGCCGCGTTCGTCAGACTCCCGGTCGACCGGGACGGCCTCAGCGTGATCCCTCTCTACGTGGAGACCACGGTGGTCGTGCTGCCCAAGGACCACGCACTGGCCACCACCGACGAGGTGACGATCGCCGACCTCGACGACCACGAGGTGCTCCACCCCCTGGACGACCCCATCGACTGGACGACCCGCCCCGGCCTACCCGCCTTCACCCGGCCGCCCACCACGGCGAACGCGGTCGAGTTGGTAGCGTCCGGCACCGCGATCCTCCTGGTCCCCCAGTCACTGGCCCGCCTCCACCACCGCAAGGACCTGACCTACCGTCCAGTACCGGACGCCCCCCAGTCCCAGGTCGCACTGACCTGGCCCACAGACGCGACCACCGACCTGGTAGAAGATTTCATCGGCATAGTCCGCGGCCGAACACCGAACAGCTCCCGAGGCCGCCCCCCCGCCTCCCCCGCGAAGAACCCCGCCCAACGGCAGCCCCAGAAACCCACCCAGACCTCCAGCCGCCGAACCACGCCGACCACCCGCAAAAGTAAGCGCAACCGTCCTAGATGACCCGCAGCCCGCTCAAGCCGTACCCCAAATCCCGCCAGGATCTGGCGAAAAGCTTCTGAGCAGCAAAAAGGCCCATCAGGATCACGCCTGACGGGCCTTGTCTCTGGGTGGAGCTGAGGGGATTCGAACCCCTGACCCCTTCGATGCGAACGAAGTGCGCTACCGGACTGCGCTACAGCCCCCTAGGACCCGACCAGATTAGCAAACTTTGGGAGTCGTCCGCGCCACCGGGCCGGGGAGGAGGGGTCAGTCGCCCACGGCGCGGCGGTGGCGGTCGGCGTACTGGTCGAAGGGCTCGGCGCGTCTGCGGAACTCCAGGACGTCGGCCTCGGCCTGCTGGGCGGCGAGTTCCTCGGCCTCGCGGTGCTCGCGGGCGCGGCGCTCCTGCTCGGCGTGGGCGCGGGCGGCGGCGGCGCGGCGGTCGCGGTCGGTGGAGACGGCTACGCGCAGCATCATCAGGTAGCCGGCCAGGACCAGCACCGAGGGGGTGAGGGCCCACCAGGGCAGCCAGCCGGTGATGCACGCGACATACGTGCCCGCGTGCAGCAGGACGCTCCACAGCAGCCAGCGGCGGCGGCGGGCCATGACGCGGGCCCTGCGGCGGGACTCGGCGGGGGAGAGCCGCTCGGGAGCGGCGTCGGCGCCGAGGGCTTCCTGCTCCTGTGGCTCTTCGTCCTGTGGCTCCTGGTCCAGCTGCTCCTCGGGCGGCCGTTCCCACGCCTCCCCGGCCTGCGGGGCGGTGGCCTTTGCCCGCTCGTGGCGTGAGCCGATGATCTCGTGACGGAGGACGGCCTCGGCCTTCGGGAGGGTCGCGGAACGGTCTTCCGCGGGGTTCGCGGGGACACCCGTGGCGGGCGCTTGACCGGAGGGGACCGGGAGGTCCATGGTGTCGTCGTCGGGGTGGACGACGATCGGGGAGGACGACATGTCGGTGAGGGTGTCGCCGTCCGGGTAGTCGGCGTACGGCTCGGCGTGCTCGAGGGCATGGCGGTCTCGGCGCAGCCACATGGGCACCAGGACGCACAGCCACATCACCACGATGCCGAGATAGAGGAAGGCACTGCTCATCCGGCCTCCTCGGGGCAGCGTGAACACGCCGTGGGACTGGGTGCCGGCGCGAATGTGTTCACGTGACGCACCGTAGGACCGGGTGTCACTGGTTGACGAGCATTCGGTGCGGTGTGTCGCGAGATCGTCAACCTGTTTATCGCCAAGCGTCGGTCAAAGCTCGCTATGCCACGCTAAGCCATGCCATCGTGCGGCGCCTTCTGGCCGCTCTGCCGCCACTGCGCCAGCAGCCCGCGCGGGACGTCCTCCAGGGTGAGGGCGTAGCAGATGTGGTCGCGCCAGGCGCCGTCGATGTGCAGGTGACGGCGGCGCACGCCCTCCTCGCGGAAGCCGAGTTTCTCGACCACACGGCGGCTCGCGTGGTTCTCCGGGCGGATGTTGGCCTCCAGGCGGTGCAGGCCGACCGTGAAGAAGCAGTGGTCGACGGCCATCGCGAGCGCGGTCGGGATGATGCCGCGTCCGGCGAGGGCACCGCTGACCCAGTAGCCGACCTGGGCCGACCGCGCCGACCCCCACACGATGGCGCCCACGGTGAGCTGCCCGGCGAACGCGCCGCGCCAGGTGACGACCCACGGCAGGGCCAGGCCCTGGCGTGCCTCACGCCGCAGCGTGCCGACCATGGAGATGTAGGGCCCGAGGCCGGTGCGGAACAGCGGCGTCTCGGGGTTGCTCGGCTCCCACGGCCGTAGCCAGTCGGCGTTGCGCAGCCGCGTCTCCCGCCACACGCTCACGTCGCGCAGTCGCAGCGGCCGGAGCCCTACCGGCCCTTCTTCCAGGGTCACCGGCCAGCCGCGTAGTCGATCCACGGGTCAATCATCCCCTGTCGAACCCTATGTTCGCCATGGCGTACCTTATGTCCCCCTTGACACCGCCCACCGAGGAGTGCCAAGCCGATGGCGCAGCGTACCGGGTAACGGCACTCTTGCGGGAGGTGGTCCGGGGATGGCCTGGACAGGTCAGTGATCGCCGCCGTGGATCTGGTCGACGGCGTGCCTGAGCACCGGCGCGAGGACGGCCATGCCGTCGCGCACGCCGCCCGAGGAGCCGGGGAGGTTGACGATGAGGGTGCGGCCCGCCTGCCCGGCGAGCCCCCGGGACAACACGGACGTAGGCACCTTTTCGCGGTTGGCCTGCCTTACGGCCTCCGCGATGCCGGGGATCTCGCGGTCGATCACCCGCCGGGTCATCTCGGGCGTGAGGTCCTGCGGCGTCAGCCCGGTGCCGCCGGTGGTGACGATCACGTCGTACCCGGCCCGCACGCCCTCGCGCAGCGCGTCCTCGACCGGCTCGCCGTCCGGCACCACGCGGGGGCCGTCCACCTCGCAGCCAGCCTCGGCGAGCAGCTCGGCGAGCAGCTGCCCGGACTTGTCGGGATATATCCCGGCGGTGGCGCGGTTGGACGCCGTCACCACCAGCGCCCTCACGGCCGGGTCCAGACGCCGGTCTTGCCGCCCGTCTTCTCCTCGACCCGCACGTCGGTGATCACCGCCGCCGGATCGACCGCCTTGATCATGTCGACCATGGCGAGCGCGGCCACCGTCACGGCGGTCAGCGCCTCCATCTCCACGCCCGTGCGGTCGGCGGTCTTCACCCGCGCGCTGATCAGCACGCCGTAGTCCTCGACGCCGACGTCGACCTTCACGCCGTGCACCGCGATCGGATGGCACAGCGGGATCAGCTCAGGGGTGCGCTTGGCCCCCTGGATGCCCGCGATGCGCGCCACCCCGACGGCGTCGCCCTTCGGCACGTCGCCCGCACGCAGGACCGCCACCGCCTCGGGCGACAGCAGCACGCGGCCGGTCGCGAGGGCCGTCCGGACGCTGACGTCCTTGCCGGACACGTCCACCATGCGGGCCGCGCCGGACTCGTCCAGATGGGTCAGCTCACTCACAGCGGGATCACCTCCACGGCGGCGCCCGCGGGCACCTCGGTGGCGTCCTCGGGCACGACGATCAGGGCGTTGGCGGCGGCCAGCGCGGCGAGCTGGTGGGAACCCTGGCCCCGTACCGGCGCGACGCGGTCGCCGTCCAGCACGCCGCGCAGGTAGGAACGCTTGCCGGACGGCGAGCGCAGCGCCGCGGTCGTGGTGGCGGTAACCATCGGCGGCGGCCCGGCGGGCAGGCCCCGCATCCGGGCGAGCGCCGGGCGGACGTACAGGACGAAGGAGACGTACGACGAGACCGGGTTGCCAGGCAGCGTGAAGATCGGGACCTCCCGCTCGCCGACCACCCCGAAGCCCTGCGGCATGCCCGGCTGCATGGCGACCTTCTCGAAGCGGACCGTGCCGAGCGGGGTCAGCGCCTCCTTTACCGGCTCGTAGGCGCCCATCGAGATGCCGCCGCTGGTGATCACCGCGTCGGCCTCGGGGAGCAGGCCGGTGAGGATCTCCAGGAACAGCGCCGGGTCGTCGCCGACGGCGCTCCTGCGGTACGCCTCGCCGCCCGCCTCGCGCACCGCGGCGACCAGGGTGTAGCTGTTGGACTCCCAGATCTGGCCGGGCCCGAGCGGCAGCCCCGGGTCGACCAGCTCCGCGCCGGTGGACAGCACCAGCACCCGGGGACGCGGGAGGGCCCGCACGGCACGCCGCCCCACCCCGGCCAGGACGCCGAGCTGGGCGGGGCCGATCAGCGTGCCGGAATCCAGCACGACGTCCCCGGCCCGGACGTCCTCGCCCGAGCGGCGGATCGCGTTGCCGGCCTCGGCGGGCCGGTGGATCGCGACGCGCACCGTGCCGCCGTCGGTCCACTCGACCGGCACCACGGCGTCGGCGCCCTCGGGCACCGGCGCGCCGGTCATGATGCGGGTGACCGAACCGGGCTCGATCACGTGCGGCGCGTGCTCCCCGGCGGGAACGTCCGCGACCACCGGCAGCAGGACCGGACGGTCCTCAGTGGCCGTCTCGACGTCCTTGGCGCGCACGGCGTAGCCGTCCATGGCGGAGTTGTCGAACGGCGGCAGCGCGACCGGCGAGGTGACGCTCTCGGCCAGCACCGCGCCGAGGGCCCGGTCGAGGTCGATCTCGACCGGGTCCAGCGGTCGCACCGTGCGCAGGATCTCCGCCAGATGCGCGTCGACCGGCTTCATGACGCGCTGTCGTCCAGGAACTCCCGCAGCCAGGGGATGAAGTCCGGGGCCAGGTCGGGCCGCTCGGAGGCGAACTGCACGACCGTGCGCAGGTAGTCGAGCTTGTTGCCGGTGTCGTAGCGCCGCCCGCGGAACAGCACCCCGTGCACCGGGCCGCCGCCGTCGTTCTCCCGGCCGGCCAGCTCCAGCAGCGCGTCGGTGAGCTGGATCTCGCCGCCCCGGCCGGGCGGGGTGTTCTCCAGCACCTCGAACACCGCGGGGTCGATGACGTACCGCCCGATGACCGCCCAGTTGGACGGCGCCTCGTCCGCCGGCGGCTTCTCGACCAGGCCGGTCACCCGGACCACGTCGTCCTCGGAGGTGGGGGCGATCTCGGCGCAGCCGTACAGGGAGACCTGCTCGCGCGGCACCTCCATCAGCGCGACCACGCTGCCGCCGTAGGTGTCGCGCACCTCGATCATGCGCTGGAGCAGGTGGTCCCGGTGGTCGATCAGGTCGTCGCCGAGCAGGCAGGCGAAGGGGTTGTCCCCGACGTGCTGCTTGGCGCACAGGACCGCGTGGCCGAGGCCCTTGGGCTCGCCCTGGCGTACGTAGTGGAAAGTGGCGATCTCGACGGGTTCGAGCACCTGGGACAGGCGTTCCTCGTCGCCCTTGGCCGCGAGCACTTCCTCAAGCTCGTACGCTCGGTCGAAGTGGTCCTCGATGGAGCGCTTGTTCCGGCCGGTCACCATGAGGAGATCGAGCAGCCCGGCGGCGACCGCCTCCTCGACGACATACTGGATGGCCGGCTTGTCGACGATCGGCAGCATCTCTTTGGGGGTCGCCTTGGTGGCCGGGAGGAACCTCGTGCCGAGCCCCGCGGCGGGGATGACGACCTTGGTCACTGGATCGTAGTCAGCCATGGGATGCACCTTAATGGAGGGCCGAGTGGACAAAGCGGAGCTGCGCCGCAGGATCGTCACCGCACGAGCAGAGGTCGCCGATCCACGCGGCTCCGCGACAGCGATCAGGGAAACGCTACTCGACCAACCTTGGGTGCAGATGGCCGGGTTGGTCGCGGCGTACTGGTCGACGGGCACCGAGCCTGCGACGCACGGGCTGGTCTTCGCCCTGTGGAAGCACGGCGCCACGGTCATCCTGCCCATCCTGCGGCCGGACGACGACCTGGACTGGGCGGTGTACGACGGCCCCGACTCGCTGGCGCCCGGCCCGCGCAAGCTGATGGAGCCGGTCGACACGCCGCGGGGGGTCAACGCCATCCGCACGGCGGCGCTGGTCATCGTGCCCGCGCTCGCCGTGGACCCCGTCACCGGGATGCGGCTCGGGCGGGGCGGGGGGTCGTACGACCGGGCGCTGGCCCGGGTGGGGCCGAACGTGCCGACCGTGGCGCTGCTGCACGAGGGGGAGCTGGTCGGCGTGCCGGCCGAGCCTCACGACCGGCCGGTGTCGATGGCGGCGCTGCCGTCGGGGATCGTGCGCATCCCCGGCGTCACGGCAGGATCGTCAGGTCGTTGAGGCCGCCGCTCCTGTCGAAGTAGTCGGTCAGCTTGTCGTCCCTGATCGCCGCGTAGAACCGTTCACCGGCCTTCTTGTCCAGCCGGACGACGCTCGCGCCACGCACCGTGACCGACCCCAGGTTGGGGAGGGTGGCCGAGTCGACGTCGTCCGGCCTGACGTCCCGCAGCTCCAGCGCCAGGTCACGCAGCGTGCCCAGCGTCACCCCCGAGTCCACGCTCACCGCGCGGGTGAGGGCCTCCAGGAAGTCGTTCAGCTTGAGGGGGTCGGTGAGCAGGTCCCGGCTGATGATCTTGCGGCCCATCGCGCCGATGAACGCCTGCTGGCGGCGGATCCGGTCGAAGTCCCCGCCGGGGAGGTTGTACCGCTGCCGGACGAACAGCAGCGCCTTCTCGCCCTCCAGGTGCACCGTGCCCTGCGGCCAGGTGACCTTGTTCGCCGGGTCGTACACCTCGCGGGCCACGTACACGTCGACGCCGCCGATCGCCTTGGTCATCGTGACGAAGCCCTGGAAGTCCAGGGCGGCGAAGTGGTCGATGCGGACCCTGGTCAGGTCCTCCACCGTGCGGATCAGCAGCTTGGGCCCGCCGAAGGAGTACGCGGCGTTGATCTTGTTGTTTCCGTGGCCGGGGATGCGGACATAAGAGTCGCGGGGGATGCCGATGAGGGTGAGCCGAGCCCGGTCCGCCGGGACATGCACGATCATGATGGTGTCGGCCCGCTGGTTGCCCGCCTCGCCCGGCCGCTTGTCCGAGCCGATGAGCAGCCAGTTCTGCGCCTCACCGACCGTCTTGACCGGACGGCCCGCCTCCTCGGGGAACGCTTCCGGGATGCGCTCGATGTTGCCGTTCAGCGCGAACTGACGCTCCATCAGCACCGCGAACCCTGCCGCGACCACCATCGCCACGCCGAGCGCGGTCACGATGAGTAACCGTCGCAGCAGACGGGGACGTTTCCTCGGCTCCGTCCGGACGATCTTCTCCTCGCCGGCGTCCCCCGTGTTTTCAGCGACCGGGGAAGTCTCGTCCGTCACGTGATGACCCGTCTTGATGATGTAACGCGTGTGTCGCGTGTGACGGTAGCTGAAAGTAGTTCATCGTGGTAGGGGGCTATACGAATACGACAGAATGGCCCGAAAACGCGAGATCGGAGGCCGGTGGATCTGGACATCTGGCTGCTGCTCGCGTCCGTCGTCGTCATCGTCGCCATCGCCTCGGTACGGGTCGCGCACCGCACGGGACTGCCCAGCCTGCTGATCTACCTCGGTCTCGGGCTGCTGCTCGGTGAGGCGGGCCTCGGCATCCAGTTCGAGAATGCCCAGCTCGCGCAGCAGATCGGGCTGATCGCGCTCGCCGTCATCCTCGCCGAGGGCGGCCTGACCACCAACTGGCAGCACGTACAGCGGGCCGTGCCCACGGCGCTGGTGCTCGCCACGCTCGGCGTCGTCGTCAGCATCCTCGCGCTGGCCGGGGCCGTGCACTGGCTGCTGGACATGAACTGGCGCTCCTCGCTGCTGCTCGGCGCCATCCTGGCCTCCACCGACGCCGCCGCGGTGTTCTCCGTGCTGCGCCGCCTGCCGCTGCCGCCGCGGCTCGCCGGGATCCTCGAAGCCGAGTCAGGCTTCAACGACGCACCCACCGTGATCGTCGTCATGATGCTGAGCACCACCGCGACCACGCTGCCCAGCGCCGGGCACGTCCTGCTCGACGCCGTGATCGAGCTCACCGTCGGCACCGCCGTGGGCCTGGTCGTCGGGCCGCTCGGCGCGTACGCGCTGCGCCGCGTGGCGCTGCCCGCGTCCGGCCTGTATCCCATCGCCGTGCTCGCGCTGGCCCTGGTCACCTACAGCGGGGCGGCGCTGCTGCACGGCAGCGGGTTCCTCGCGGTGTACCTCTCGACCCTGGTGCTCGGCAACGCCAGGCTGCCGCACCGCATCGCCACCCGCGGCTTCGCCGAAGGCGCCGCCTGGCTCGCCCAGATCGGGCTGTTCGTCATGCTCGGCCTGCTCGCCAGCCCGTACGAACTGCCGTCCACCATCGGCCCCGGCCTGGTCGGCGGCCTGACGCTGGTGCTGCTCGCCCGGCCGCTGTCGGTGATGGCGTCCGCGCTGGTGGTACGGCTGTCGCGCATCGACGTCCTGAGCACCCGCGAGCAGATCTTCCTGTCCTGGGCCGGGCTGCGCGGCGCGGTGCCCATCGTGCTGGCCACCATCCCGTGGGCCGCCGGGGTGCCCGGGGCCAAAGGGATCTTCAACGAGGTCTTCGTCATCGTGATCGTCTTCACGATGGTGCAGGGCCCGTCACTGCCGTACCTCGCCCGCCTGCTCGGCATCACCGCACCCGACGAGGCCCGCGAGCTGGACGTCGAGTCCGCGCCCCTGGAGGAGCTCAACGCCGACCTCCTCCAGGTCACCATCCCGCCTGGCTCCGGGCTGCACGGCGTGGAGATCTTCGAGCTACGACTGCCGTCCGACGCCGCGGTGACCATGATCGTCCGGGACAACCACTCGTTCGTCCCCGAACCCAGCACCCGGCTGCGCACCGGGGACCAGCTGCTGCTCGTCACCATCGCCCAGCACCGGCTGACCGTGGAACGGCGCCTGCGGGCCATCAGCCGCCGAGGCAAGCTGGCAGGCTGGTTCGGGGAACGCGGCGACTGACCGGTGATCGCGACCTTCCGGCGCCACCGTCGCCTCCCGGGTAGACCGAACCCCCCTCGCGTCCCTGCCCGCCGCACGCCTCTGGCCGCGCTCCCCTCCGGCTCGCCCGGCACCCTTAGACCACCCCTTCCCACCGCCGGGCACCCCGGCCCGACCAGCCGTTTCACTCCCTACCGGCGTCTGCGGGACCGGGACTAGAAACGCCCTGGGTGGCGTTTACCCTAATCGGCTGCGTACCATTAGCAGTCGCACAGGTAGAGTGCCAAACTACGCTGAGCCATATAAGGAGGAGTGCGTGCCTACCTACCAGTACGCCTGCACCGAATGCGGTGAGGGCCTCGAGGTCGTCCAGCGCTTCACCGACGACGCGCTGACCACCTGCCCCCAGTGCCAGGGCCAGCTCCGCAAGGTCTTCTCCGCCGTAGGCATCGTCTTCAAGGGCTCCGGTTTCTACCGAACCGACAACCGTTCGGGCTCCTCCACCGCGCCGAGCACCACCGCCCCCGCCACCAGCACCACCACGAGCGACTCCACCCCCAAGAAGGAACCGGCCTCCACCGCCTCTTCCTCCTCCTCCAGCACCACCACAAGCAGCTCCGCCGCCTAGAACCCATGGTTGTACGGCCCCCGGCCGTACAACCATCCCCGGCTAACGGGCCCCGACCGCACGCGCTCCACTCACGCGCCCCCCCACCACGCTCCGCACGCCACCCCCCCGGCTAACGGGCCCCGGCCACACGCGCTCCACTCACGCGCCCCCCCACCGCGCTCCGCACGCCACCCCCCCGGCTAACGGGCCCCGGCCACACGCGCTCCACTCACGCGCCCCCGCACCACGCTCCGCACGCCCACGTGCCACAGCCCTCCCCCACCCGCAGCACCCAAGCAGGCGCCGACGCGGCGGGACGCAGGACGGCGAATCCGGCGCCCCCATACGGCGGCCGACCGAGACAGCGCACCAGGGTTATCCACAGGACCAACCTCACCCCTCACCCCACCCCCTCCAGCGCGCTAATCTCTCGCCCATGGTCATGACAGCGGACATCGGCGTCATCGGCGGCTCCGGCTTCTACTCCCTCCTCGAAGACGCCAAAGAGATCGAGGTAGACACCCCTTACGGCCCCCCCAGCGACGTGATCACGGTAGGCCAGATCGGCGAACGCTCAGTGGCCTTCGTCCCACGCCACGGCCGTGACCACCGCTACCCACCCCACCGCATCCCCTACCGCGCCAACCTCTGGGCCCTACGCTCCCTAGGTGTTCGCCAGGTGGTCGCCCCCAGCGCAGTGGGTTCCCTCCGCGCCGACTACGGCCCAGGCACCCTGGTAATCCCCGACCAACTGATCGACCGCACCTCAGGCAGAGACCAGACCTACTACGAGGCAGGCGGCGCCGTCCACGTCCCCTTCGCCGACCCGTACTGCCCCCGAGGCCGCACCCTCGCCTACGAAAAGGCGCAAGCAGAAGGCTGGCCGGCCATAGACGGCGGCACCCTGGTGATCATCGAAGGCCCCCGCTTCTCCACCCGAGCCGAATCCAAGTGGTTCAGCTCCAACGGCTGGTCCATCATCGGCATGACCGGCCACCCCGAAGCCGTCCTGGCCCGCGAGCTGGCCCTCTGCTACACCCCCCTGGCCCTGGTCACCGACCACGACGCCGGCGTGGAGACCGGCGAGGGCGTCACTCAGGAAGAGGTCCTCAGCTTCTTCGCCGCCAACAGCGAACGCATGCGCACCCTCGTAGGCACCGTCGTAGCCGAGCTGTCCCTCGACCGCACCTGCCCCTGCCCCGAAGCCCTGACAGGCATCCCCCTCCCCTTCGACCTCCCCTGACCGGCCCCGACACCCGGAAAGGCCATCCCAGGAGCCAGCGATGCGGCAAACAGCACCCCCCCTCCGGCTGATCAACCGTCATCGCCGGCTCCTGGCCGTCCTCCTGGCCGCCACCGCCACCTGGTGCGTCACCCTCGCCGTACACCCGCCCCCCACCACCGCAATCCTCGCCGCCGCCCACGACCTCAAGAGCGGCCCCCTGACCGCCACCGACCTGACCGTGATCCACCTCCCCGATCACGCGGTCCCCGACGGCGCCCTACGCCCAGGCACCCCCCTCACCGGCCGCGTCCTGGCCGCCCCCCTCCGCCGCGGCGAGCCCCTGACCGACCTCCGCCTCCTCGGCCCCACCCTCGTCGACACCTACGGCCCAGGCATGCGAGCCACCCCCGTCCGCCTCCACGACCCAGGCGCAGCCACCCTCGTCCACCCCGGCGACGTGATAGACGTGATCGGCACCACAACCCAATGGGAGGACACCCCCACCCCACCGACTCCCACCGTCATCCCGTCACTGACCGTGATCGCCCTACCGGCACCAAACCCCGATCAACCGACCGACAGCGGCCCTCTGATCGTCCTGGCCACCACCCCCGACCAGGCAACCCGCCTGGCCCACGCCGCCACGACAGCCCGCCTGTCGATCGCCCTCCACGGCAGAACCCCCTGACCGAAACCAGTCGCTAGAGCAGCGACCCGATCTTCGGGTCATACTCCCAATGCCACGGCTCGAACGGACTGCTGTACGCCCAATCCGGATGTATCCACCCGAACTGCTTCCCGTTCGTCTCAAGCCAGTTGAACTGCGCCGACCTGAAAACATCCACACCACCGCACAGATCCACCGCCAACCCCAGCCCGTGATTACTCCGCCCCGGCACCGCCGCGAACCCCGGCCGCCGGTAGAACACCGCCTGCTGATCCCCCAGACTCCGATAGCTGTCCGTGACACACATCGGCTTCCCGAACCGCTTCCGGTACGCCTCGTTGAGCGCCACGAACGCGATCGCCGCGTCCGCCCGCAGCTCCTGCCCCCGCTGCTGCAACGGACACAACACGTTCACCGGCAACAACCCATTGGGGAAGTTGTCCGCCGCCCGCACCTGAGTCGGATCACAGGCCGCCCCCGTACGCCCCCCCGAGTTGACCTTCACCCCAAGCTTCACCAACGTCCGCGTCAACGTCTTGACCACAGTCGCCGACCGCTTCCGCAGCGTGTCGATCTCCATGTTGAGCTGCGCCTCGACCAGCAGCTTGTTGGCCCGCAGATCCTGAGCCTGCCCCGCCAGCTTCTGCTGCTCCTGATACAACCGCCCCGCGTCGGCGAGCACCTCATCCCGCCCCGACACCAGATAGGTCATATCACTCAAGGCCTGCAGACTGCCCTCCTCCTGCCCCGAGAAGAGCGGCGCGAGATCCCCACCCGACGGCGCCTGATACAACGACTGCACAAGATCAGACAACGGCTTCCGCACCTTGGACAACTCAACGTTGGCCTTCTGCAGCTCCGCCAGCTTGCCCTTCAGCTCCTTGTCAGCCTTGGTCAACGTCCCCTGCCGCTGCTCCAACGCCTTGGTAGCCTCCGCCAACTCCTTCGACGACCGCTCAGCCTCCCGCCGAAGCTCCGTCAAATCCCCCGGCCCCCGCCGAGGCTTAACCCCCTCAACCGCCCCCGCCTGCGCCATCCCCGACCCAGTCACGACAAACAGCGAAACAACCGCCATCACCACCGCAACAAGGCCCACCGACCGAGGAGCTGGCACGCTCAAGCCTCCATTTTGCGACTGATTGACCCGCGCCCGCCCCGCACGTTACTACAGC
>NZ_JBHSRF010000087.1:0-36451 GCF_042658925.1 Sphaerisporangium aureirubrum | reverse complement strand
CGGCCGCCCCCGAGGCCCCAACCCCCCGCACCGGATCCCACGCCAGGCCCCACATCGAAACCCCCGCCCCGCGATCCCTCCCCGAGACCACCCACGGCTGCGTGCCGCTGATCAGCACCATGCCGGACATCCCATAGCACCACACCGCATAGCGAACCCGCCGAATCCATCCATGCGGCGAGGCGGGCCCAGGTTCGTCGTACATCAAGGCGAGACGTCCATTTCAACGGGGGAGACGGATGACACCCGAGGCCGCCTCGGCTCCATCGCCATCGCCGTGAATGAACGCACGTGTCACGACGACGTACTCCGGAACCCGCGATCTCGGTGTTCGCTCGCCGACGCTAAACGGGGTCCCCGGTCATGGGAGAGCACCCCGCGCGCCGCCCCCCGTCACCGCTCCGTCCCCCGTACGGCGTTTCTCTGCCATATCCCGGATCCCAGGGCCTGCCGCCAGGTTCCGAGCGGCGCGGTCACTCGACGGCGGTCCTGGTCCCGCCGCCGTGGCGGGTGACCCGGGGACTGGGGGGTCCTGGCTGGCCACCAGGACGTTCATGCCCTTGTGCCGCATCTCCCTGACGCTCTCCACCAGTCCCGCGACCAGGTCGGGACTCTCGATGTACTTGTGCGCCTCGTCGAAGACGACCAGCTTGTTGAAGCGTTCGCCGTCGTGCCTGGCCTCGGCGAAGAGCTGCATCAGCACGACGAACAGCCCGAGCGCCTCGTCCTTCTCGATGAACTCGTCACGCAGGTCCACGATGATCACACGGCCGGGGCGGACCAAGGGTTTCACCTGGAAATCGTCGTCGATGTAGTCGGATGCGAGGTCCAGCCGCTGCTGCGCCAGTTGCTTGAGTGCGTCCGGCAGCCGTGACTCCTCGACTCCCCGCTTGATGACATCGAGCCGCAGGTCGGCGCGGTTGGCCTTCATGATGCGCTGAAGCCCCGTAATGAGCGACCTATTACAAGATGCGTGACATGCCGTGCTGTGTCCGGCCCCGGCACCCCCCTACGCCCAGTCGCTGCCCCCGTCGGGTCTTCCCTCCGCCGTGAAGTTGTCGTCGGCATGTCGTATCTGCCGTCGCGCCAGGAAAAGGCCACCTCGGACTGAACGAAAGTCTTATGGTGACCATAACTTCACTCTAAGCGCTCATTCGATTACCAGAAGTAGGTGCCCGCTGATGTCCGCTCAACTGACCTTGCTGAAGGCGCTGCTGATGAAGCGCCACCAGGAGACCCACCGAGCGTTCTGCCTGGAGTACGACAAAGCGGCCAGAAGCATCGACCGCTCCCTGGTCGGCTCTTCCCCCAGCCGGGAGGCGTTCGCCCGCTGGCTGAAGGGCCACCTGAAGACCAAGCCCCACTCCGACCACTGCCGCGTCCTGGAACGAATGTTCCCGGGCCACACCGTTGCGCAACTACTCGCCCCGTACGACCCTGGTATTAGGGACTCTGGTGCTCGCTCCGATGCTCGGGAGGCGGCTACGAACCGGCGAGAAGTTCTTCATCTCGGTGCGGCCATGGCTCTCGGGCTGCCGGAAAGTATCCGGCGTGGGCCCGACCTGTTGGAACAGGCTCTTGACTCCACAACCGCCGGTGAGGGGCGACTGTTGTACCTCGAAGCGGAAAGTGATCGCCTTGGGCTGACGCTGGAGAGCGTGCTCCCCACGAGTCTCATGGTGGGAGCGCTGATGCATTTGAGTAGCGTGCGTGAACTGCTTGCGCAACGCCAGCCGATCGAGACTCAGCGGCGGCTCGGTCGTGTCGGTGCGAAACTCTCGATCGTCATCGGGCGCATCCTGTTCACCACAGATCAGTTCCTCATGGCGCATCGCTGGCATATCGCTGCGGCGCGGGCGGCGGACGAGGCCGGCGACTCCGCCCTAGGCGACCTGGCGCTGGTTGGCAGCACGTTCATACCGCTGTATTCGGCAGATCCACGAACCGCGCTCAGGATGGTCACTCCGAGGCTGGAGCAAGCTGTAGGGGCGACTCCCCCAATGGGGTGGTTGTGGGGGATAGCCGCTGTCGCGCACGCCTCGTTGGGAGACCGCACTGCGTTCGAGCGGTCGATCGAGCGGTCGCGTACCATCCTCGACCGGTGCGAGCCTGAGAACCTCCACGCGGGCGTCCTGTCGTACGAACTGGCGCGTCAGACCTTCTACGAGGCACGCGGACGGGCCGACCTGGGCGACGTCGACGGCACCGGTGATGCCACAGACCGGGCCCTAGCCCTGTATGACCCAACTGTCACCAGTGACCCCGCACTTGTACGCTTCGCTCACGCTAGCGTCCTGGCCAAGGCGGGAGAGGTCGAAGAGGCTTGCCGCATCGCCACGGCCGCTTGTCGTGACCCACACACGCTGCCGATCAGCAGTGTGGTTGTACGCGCCCATGACTTCGACGCGCTGCTCGGCCGCACTGGCTCCGCCACTGCTGATTGGCGAGAAGCGCTGGCAGACCTTCGTCTCCCTGACTCCGCTGTGCTGTCCCCTCAGCGCAACTGACAGAAGTCATCCCCATCCGCTCATTGCCGCAGCGGTGGTACGCGACACCTTACTCGGGGTGGACCGCAGTTCGGCCTCCAACACCTCAATCGCGCGCCGAGCAGCCACTTTGAGCCGTGCATTTCTACCGCTGAGCTCCTGCCCGAAGGTTCGAGCGGTGGGACCCACCCAAATAGCGTGACTTCCGAAACGGGAGCATAGGGGGTCAAGCACGGTCTCAAGCACATGCGCGTGACTTCGGACGATAGCGAGAGCAGCTTCCAACTCCCCGTACCTGGGGTTGGGTACCAGATCATCGTCGATGGGCAAGGGGCACACTCCTGCCACGTGCTTGTTGGCGCAGGCATTCTTACTATGATTATGCGACTCTAGACGGCGCTTCGGCCAGCACGGAGGCTAGCCTATGCTTGGCATCTCATCTCCGCTCAGATTCTGCTGTGGTGTCGCCTCCCTACTAGTTCTTCTCGCTATATCTCTAACTTCATGCTCAAACGCTGAAGGTCCCACGGTCACGCAAGCGGGACAAACCCTTAAAGCGCATATCCTTCGGCTGCTAAATGAACGAAACGCTCAAAATGTGACAGTGACTGACCCGGGGGGACGCAACGTCCCTTGCGCCGAGGGGAAGGCAAGGCAAACTTTTGCGGCCACAGGAATCGACCTGGATCCTCGAACCAGTCCTGATGCTCTGAATGACATGATGCTCGGCGCACTAAAACGCGTCGCGAACTATACTCTAATCGACGATGGTGGTGAAGTCATCAGGCTTGCCAACGCATCTGCCCATACGATTTTGACTCTCAGTTCCCATGCTCCTGGTGTATATTCAATTCAGGGAGAAACTCAATGCCTACCTGCTGAATAGGCTATCGATCAAATTCCAGGCTTCTTAACATGCTGCGCTGCTTGCGACCCTCGAACCGGTCCGCGTACCGGTTTGTCAGTTGACCAAGGGCTAGGCTGTCGTTCCCGCCCATGCCATTCGCTATAAACCAACGATCAAGTGCATCGTAGCCGGGGGTGCTTAGATCGATTAATTCCGAGAACGGTCGAAGTTTACCGCTCTGCTCCGCGATCTTGATGCCTGATTGATTTGTAATGTCATATGCTTTAGGGGAAATGCTGGGACTAAAGCCGGCATCGAGAAGGGCTTGCGCGATGGTGTGCTGGCGGCCGAGGGTTTCGCGTGCGTCGGTGGCTCGAATTTTGTCGATCTCGCTCTCGGGTTCGGCCTTAGTGGTGTCGTAATAGGACCATATCGAGCTGAGGGCGGTGTAGGCCACTGCACCGGCTCCGGTGAAGGCCAGGCCGACGGCTCCGGCGGCGTTTCCGATTAGGAGACTTGCGAGTTGTCTTGATTCTTCGGCGGCCTGGTCTTGAGCGTTGCCCCAGGTTTCTCTGGCTGCAAGTTCGAAGCCTCGGACGTTTCCTAGGGCGCCGAAGGTGTCGTCCAGGCGGGTGGGGTCTTTTGACTTGATCATTTGGGGGACGGCTTCATTGATGAGGCGGGTGGTGAGGAGGCCCATACCTGCTTGGAAGGGGGCCTGGTTGGCCAGGGTGTCGGTGAAGGTTTTGAGGAAGTGGTAGGTGTCTTCGGGGCTGAGGCGGAAGGAGGGCTTGAGGCCGGGGAGGGAGGAGGTCACCCGGGTGTTGGAGCTATCGAGGATGTGGTTAGTGTCGCCCAGGTTTGCGCCTTCCAGGATTTCTGTGGCGTAGGAACCGGCGATCTCTGACATGTGGATTCTGGTCGCCTGGCCGAGGTCCACCTTGCCGAGGGTCGTCATGACGGTGAAGGCCACGGTGGCGGCGTCTTTGGAGTGTGCGCCGTCCTTTTCGTCGTAGGCTCCGGCGGCGGCGGCGAGCATGCGTCCGAAGGCGTCTGCTTCGGGGTCTGAGTACGCGCCGCGCGTCTGGCCGGCGAATCGGGTCAGGAGGGCGGCGAGCTTGGTGTTGTCCTTGGTGTAGTCGCCGGTGGACAGGCGTAAGGCCAGGCGGGCGGCGGTGGGGTTGTTTCCGAGGGCATGAAGGAAGCCGGCGCTGGGTTTGCCGGTGGTCAGGCCGTTGACGGTCGCGACCTGGGCAAGCCAGCCGGCGGGGAATCTGCCGGAGATGACCAGGAGGCTGGTTCCGAAGCGGTCGAGGCGTGACATCGGGTGGGTTCGCAGCGCCTCTTCGATGGCTGCGAAGCCAGGGATGTGGGAGCCTGCGGAGACCGCGGTCGCGAAGGCGTTGCTCACCGTGGTGAGCACTTTGTCGTTCGGGCTCGGGGGTTCGACGGTACCCACGCCGTCTTGCATGCCGATCCTCTGGCGGGCCAGTACGGGAAGCAGCATGGTGGCTTCGAGGCCGAGGGTGGCGAAGAACGAGGCAGTGAATTCGGGGTCGTTGACGTGCTCGGCGAGTGCGTCGATGATTTTCTGGTACTTCTGGTCCAGCAGGGGATCTAGGAGGGCGTCCGGGTGCAGTTGTTTGTACTGGTCCGCGAGTTCGGTGCCGAGGCGGCGGGACTCGGCGGGGGACGTGGATGCCGCGTCTTCCTTGTAAGGGACCAGTCGAAGGGTGCCGGCAGGGGACCAGTCGGGGAGGTTGCTTGTGGCGTGGGCTATTTGGTTGCGGCGGCGGAGGTCGGGGAGTTTTGTGTCGATCCAGTGTTCTATTTCGGATATGGGGTGGAGGGAGCTCGCGGGGACGGCGTTAGCGGTCAGGACGCGGCGGATGGCTTCGGTGTGTTCACCGATCTGGTTTCGGGCGTGGTCCAGGGAACTGATGAAGTCGTCCATCTGGGATGGGTCGATGCCGGTGAAGTCTGGGGAGAGTGGGCCGGTTCCTGGTGGTACGGGACCCATGGTCATCGCCCCCTGAATCGAATTCTCTGACAGCCCCGAATCACCGTAACCCACGGGGGTGGTGGGGTGTCCTGGGTTTTCAGGGGGTTAGTTCTTCGGGGGTTAGGTCGGGGAGGGTGCGGTCGGACAAGTCGGCGTGGAGGCCGGCTTTGTGGCCGGTGTGGTAGCCGGTGGGGTCTAGTTGGGTGGGGCGGGCTTGGCGGAGGCCGGGGAAGCGGCGGTGGAATTCGGCTTGGACCAGGGGCTTGCGGTCGAGGAGGACGAGTTCGGCGCCGGTGCCCTTCATCTGTTCGGTCATTTCGGCTACTCGGGTGCGGAGTTTGGCGGCCACTCCGGAGCCGAAGCCTACGTAGAAGGCGCGGCGGAAGTCTTTCGCGGCGCGGGCGCGTTCGGTGCGGTCGGGGGGGAGAGGGGTGGTGAAGTGGTGGAGAGCCGGTTTTACGTGGGTTTCCATCTGGAGGGAGAGGGAGGGGAGGAGGAGGCGGAGGCTGTCCAGGACGGGGTCGGGGCCGATGATGGTCATGGTGACCCTGGTGGCGCCTCGGATGCCGCGGCCTTTGACGGCGGTCCAGTGCTGGGCGCCTTTGCAGCCCAGGGCGTCGCAGACCAGGTGGAGGGCCCAGCAGCGTTCGCGGGCGTGGCCGCCCCGGTTGGAGACCTCGAATTCCAGGCCGTCGATGCGTTCGGCGTGGCCGGTGGCGCGGCGGCGGACGGCGGAGGCGTCCAGGCCGTGGCGGAGCATCAGGGCGGCGGCGTGGGCGGAGGCGAGCGCGGCCTCCTCGTCGCCGGTGGCCGGGTGTTCTGCCAGGTCCAGCAGCCGCCGGACCCGCTCCATGATCCTGTCCAGGCGCGGCTGGTCGGTGCTGGTCAGCGGAGGGGCCTCCTGATCTCCCGGCGGCGTGGAGATCACCAACTTAGCCGATGCCGCCGCCGGGGACGGGGCGCCGCGGGCAGGAGTCCAGTAGCAGGCTGATTCTGGAGAAAAAGGGGGTCTGATGATTATTCGGGGTGAAGCGGGTATGGATGGCGATCCAGGACGCGTGACAAGTGCCGGGGAGAAGCCGCGACCGGCGTGAAGAGAATCATGGTGATGTACATTTGGAACCGCAGGCCAGACATATAGCGTGGAAGGTTATAGATATAGAGGAAAGCCTTGCCTTTGCTTTGCGGGTTCCCGGCAGATTCGGTTAGCTTTGAGGAGACAACCCGGGCCTGGGGTCACGAGGGGTGAGCAGACCCGCGGTCACCGTAGTGAAGGGCGTCTGCATGGACCCGTACGTGATCGAGCGGCTGCGTCCCGGCGACCACGTGTGCGTCACCTATGACGACGACGAGCAGCGGCGTGCCGCGCTGGTGGGGTCCGCCAGGGCGGGGGTCCGTCACCACCACAGGCTGATCTACTTCGCCGGGTGGCCGCGGGAGACCGTGCTGGCCGATCTGGAGGCGGGCGGACTGGACGCCCGTGGGCTGCTGGACGCGGGGCAGGTCCAGGTGCGCAGTTCCGCCGAGGGCTATCTGCCAGGCGGGCGCTTCGAGCCCGAGGCGGTGATCGGCTGCTGGTCGCGGGAGATCGCCACCGCGCGGGACCGCGGGTACGCCGGGCTGCGGGTGATCGGCGACATGACCTGGGCGGCCGGCAGGGTGCCGGGCGGTGAGCGGCTGGAGTGGTACGAGGCCGAGGTGAACCGCGTGTTCGCCGGTGGTTACGCGATGGCCCTGTGCCAGTACGACCGGCGGCTGTTCGCCCCGGAGCGGCTCGCGTGCCTGTCCGCGGCGCATCCGAGCACGTTCACCCCGAACGCGCCGATCGGCTGGCGCCCGCTGCTGCGCATCCTGCGCACCGACGACCCGCCCGGCGTGCGGCTCGCCGGGGAGGCGGACGCGTCCAACCGGGCCGCGCTGGCCGCCACCCTGGCCGTGCTGCCGGATGACTTCGCGGGTGTGGAGGTGCCGCTCACGCTGGACGTGGAGCGGTTGCGGTTCGCCGACGCCGCGGCGGCGCGGTTGCTGGTGCGGGCGGCCGGTTCGGTGCCGGGTGGGGTGCGGTTCGTCGGGTGCTCGCCGCCCCTGGTGAGGCTGATGAAACTGGCGGGGCACGATCTGCGGCTCGTCGGCCGCGGCGCGGGTCCCCAGGGTCACTCGGGTAACCGCGACATCGGTCACATGAACCCCGGTCCTGTGGGTAGCAGGCGCGGCGCAGGGCCGGACGCCGGGGAGGCGGCGGGCGGTACGGGTGGCGAAGGGCGACCGGAGGCGTTGAGATGATGGAGTCGGCGTCGGCGCGGCAGCAGTCGACGGATGATCCCTTCCGACATATCGGTCTCATCTACCGTGACCCTGATGAGTACGCCGCCGGCTGCGTGTCGTTCCTGGAACGGGGGCTGGCGCTCGGCGACCCGGCGATGGTGGCGGTGCCCGGGGGCAAGGGCGACCTGATCCGGGAGCGCCTGGGCGACCGGGCGGCGGGGGTGACCTTTCATGACATGGCCGTCGCGGGGCGCAATCCCGGCCGCATCATCCCGTCGGTGCTGCTGGCCTTCGCCGGGGCCCACATGGGGCGCCGGGCGTGGATCATCGGTGAGCCGATCTGGCCGGGGCGCAGTCCGCTGGAGTACCCCGCGTGCGTCGCGCACGAGGCGCTGATCAACACGGCGTTCTCCGGGAGGGACGCGGCGATCCTGTGCCCGTACGACGCGTCGGGCCTCACCGCGCGGGAGATCGAGGACGCTGGGAGCACCCATCCCGAGATGTGGGAGGGCCTGGAGTCCTGGACCAGCCCGTCGTACGCCGATCCGGTGGTGACGGCCGCGACGTTCGACTGGCCGCTGCCCCTGCCGCCGCGGCAGGCCGCGATGTTCCCCTTCGAGGGGATCGGCGCGCTGACGGCGCTGCGGGATTTCGTGGCCGGATGGGCGGCGTCCGCCGGGTTGCCGGAGGTGCGGATCGCCGACCTGCTGATCTCGGTGAACGAGCTGGCGACCAACACCGCCGAGCACGCCAGGCGCCCCGGGACGGTCTGGATGTGGCGGGAGGACGGCCTGGTGGTCTGCCAGATCGACGACTGCGGCCGCATCGACGACCCCATGGTGGGCCGCATCCCGCCCCCGGACGCCGCGGGCCGCGGCCGCGGCATCCTCATCGTGAACGAACTGTCCGACCTGGTCCGCCTCCACTGCCACCCCGGCGGCACGTCGGTCCGCATCCACTTCGAACTGCCGCGCGCGTAAGAAGCGGGTGCCCACGCGCGCTCACCGGCCGGCCGCCGTACGGCGGCGCCGGATTCGCCGTACCACTTCCCGCCGCCCCGGCGCCGAAGTCGGACCTGGGACGACGGGGGGCCACGCCCGGGCGGGCGGGTGACGTGTGCGCCGCCCGTGTCGACCTCGTCGTTCCGGTGCGGGGGTGGAAGGCGGGCGTCGTGGGCGTGCGAGGCCGCGTCAGGCGGGTGGGCGACGCGTGTGCCGTTCGTGTCGACTTCGTCGCTACGCCTCGACGACCACGTCGCCGGGATCGGCGACGACCGGCAGGACTCCTAGGAACGCGGGGGGGAACCGCGATGTGGTGCTGAGGCGGAGGGGTGGCGCCATGGGGGGAAGGGGTCACCCCGGGCGGGTGAGCGACGTGTGCGCTGCTTGTGTCGGCTTCGTGGTTCCGGTGCTGAGGTGGAAGGGGCGCCGTGGGAGTGAGAGGCCGCGTCGGGCGGGCGATGCGTGTGCCGCTTGGGTCGGCTTTGTCGTCCGGTGCTGAGTAGAAGGGGCGCCGGGGAGGTGAGGGGGCACACCGGGCGATGGGGGTGCGGTGTCGGGCAGGTTGTGTTTGGTGGTCGTTCTGGGTGGGTGGGGGTGTAAAAGGCGGGTTTGGTTACGGTAATCGCCAGGATTGTCCTGTTTTTGTAGCAAGTGAGTACTATGCGTGATTACTTGGGGTGGGGGCGGGTAGCCGTTCAAGTGGAACGGTGACCGACGGACGGGGTGACGACATATGGCATCTATGGTTGACCGCATCAAGGATTATCTCCGGGGCCCGAAGGGGCAGGAGCATATGCATCGGGCGAAGTCGATGACGCGGGACCCGCGTATGCAGCAACGGATCCGGGAGTTCATGGACCGGCTGCGGGCGCGTCGTACCCACCACTGAGTGATGCGGCCAGGGGCGCGCCGTCCGGTGAGGGGCCGGGCGGTGCGCTTCGGTGTGGAAGGTCGGCGGGGCTGGGTGTCGGGAGGGTGGGCGGACCTGGCAGGCTTGCCGGTGAAGGACCGGAGCGTGTTCCGCCGACCGTGGAGGCTGGCCTTGCAGGGACCTCTCAGTGACATCGTCGTCCTCGACCTCTCCCGCGCGCTGGCGGGGCCGCACGCGGCGCAGATGCTGGGTGATCTGGGCGCCACGGTGATCAAGGTGGAACAACCGGGCAGTGGGGACGAGTCACGCGGCTGGGGCCCCCCGTTCGCCGGTCCCGAGGGCGACATATCCACGTACTTCCTGGCGGCCAATCGCAACAAACGGTCCATCGCCGTCGACCTCAAGAGCGAGGACGGCGCCGCGCTCCTCACCCGCCTGATCCGGCAGAGCGACGTGCTGGTGGAGAACTTCCGCACCGGCGTGCTGGACCGCCTCGGCTTCACGGTGGAGAGGCTGCACGAGCTCAACCCCGGCCTGGTCGTGCTGTCCATCACCGGTTTCGGCCACGACGGCCCGGAGGGCGGCCGCCCGGGCTACGACCAGATCGCGCAGGGCGAGGCCGGCCTGATGAGCCTCACCGGCCCCTCGCCCGCCGAGCCGTACCGCGTGGGCGCCTCCATCGCCGACCTGCTGGCGGGCATCCACGGCGCGTACGGCACGGTCGCCGCCCTGTACGAGCGCGGGCGCACCGGCAAGGGCACAGTGGTGCGCACGTCGCTGCTGGCCTCGGTGGTCGGGGTGCACTCCTACCACGGCACGGCCTGGACGGTCGGCGGCAAGGTCCCGGCCGCGGGCGGCAACCACCACGCGTCCATCGCGCCGTACGGGGCCTTCCGCTGCGCGGACGGGATGATCCAGATCGCGGTGGCCAACGACACGCAGTGGCGCAGGCTCGCCCCAAGGCTCGGCCTGGACGCCGCCGACCCCAGGTACGCCGCGAACAGGGACCGCTTCGCGCACCGGGACGAGCTGATCGCCGACATGGAGAAGGCGCTGGCGGCGCAGGACCGGGCGCACTGGCTGGCCGAGCTGGCCCGGCTCGGCATCCCGGCGGGCGCGATCCGCACCATCGACGAGGTGTACGCCTGGGACCAGGTGCGCTCCCAGGGCCTCGTGGTGACGGTGGACCACCCCGTGCTCGGCCCCATCGAGCTGCCCGGGCCGCCGCTGCGCTTCGACGGCGCGCCGCCCGCCGAGCACCTGGCCCCGCCCGAGCTCGGCCAGGACGAGCGTGCCGTCCTGGACTGGCTGGCGAAGCGGGAAGCGTGAGCGCGGCACGCCCGGACTCGCGCACGCTGTTCCACACCGTGCTCGACCCCGGTTCCTTCACATCCTGGGACGAACCACCGAGGGACCCGGCGCCCCCGGGCTCGGGGTACGGCGAGGAGCTGGCCGCCGCGCGGGCCAAGAGCGGGTACGACGAGTCGGTGGTGACCGGCGAGGGACTGCTCGGCGGGCGCCGCGTCGCGGTGATGGCGTGTGAGTTCTCCTTCCTGGCGGGTTCCATCGGGGTGGTCGCGGCCGGGCGCCTGGTGCGCGCGGTCGAGCGGGCCACCGCCGAAGGGCTGCCGCTGCTGGCGTCCCCGGCGTCCGGCGGCACCCGGATGCAGGAGGGCGCGCTCGCCTTCGTGCAGATGGTCAAGATCACCGCGGCGGTGACGGCGCACCGGGCCGCCGGGCTGCCGTACATCGTCTACCTGCGTCACCCGACCACGGGCGGGGTGTTCGCCTCGTGGGGATCTCTCGGGCACGTGACCGCCGCCGAGCCGGGCGCGCTGATCGGCTTCCTCGGGCCCCGGGTGTTCGAGTCGCTGAACGGCTACGCGTTCCCCACCGGCGTCCAGGTCGCGGAGAACCTGTTCCAGCACGGCCTGGTCGACGCGGTGGTGTCCGCGCAGGACGCCCGCGCGATCGCGATCCGCGCCCTCGCGGTGCTGTGCGCCCCGAGGGACGGCACGGTCCGGACGGCGGCGGAGCCCCCGGTGGTCGTGGAACGGCCCGTGGACGTCGACGCGTGGGAGGCGATCAACCGGTCCCGGCGGGACGACCGGCCGGGTGTCCGCACCCTGCTCAAGCTGGCCGCCACCGACGTCACCCCCTTGAACGGCACCGGGGTCGGCGAGAACGACCCGGGGCTGCTGCTGGCCCTCGCGCGGTTCGGCGCGGTGCCCGCCGTCGTGCTCGGCCAGGACCGCCGCAGGCAGCAGGCCGGCAGGCACCTCGGCCCCGCCGGGCTGAGGGTGGCGCGGCGCGGTATGCGGCTGGCCGCGGAGCTCGGGCTCCCGCTGGTCACGGTGGTCGACACCGCGGGCGCGGCGCTGTCCAAGGCCGCCGAGGAGGGCGGGCTGGCCGCCGAGATCGCCCGCTCCCTGGCCGACCTGGTCATGCTGGACGCCCCCACGGTCTGCCTGCTGCTCGGCGAGGGCGCGGGTGGCGCGGCGCTGGCCCTGCTGCCCGCCGACCGGGTGCTCGCCGCCCAGCACGGCTGGCTGTCCCCGTTGTCCCCCGAAGGCGCCTCGGTGATCCTGTACCGCAGCGTCGACTTCGCCGAGGAGATCGCCCGCGCGCAGGGGGTGCGCGCGGCGGACCTCGCGGCCAACGGCATCGTGGACCGCGTCATCCCCGAGCTTCCGGACGCGGCGTACGAGCCGGAGGCGTTCTGCCGCCGGGTCGGCCGCGCCTTGGAGCAGGAGCTCGCGGGCCTGCTGGAGCGCCCGCCCGCCGACAGGCTCGCGGCCAGGCTGGAGCGTTACCGGCGGCTCGGCGACGGCGAGGGGTGATCGGCCGCCGGGCGGGTCGGGATCGGCACCCGCTCCACCCGGATGGAGTGGACCTCCTCGTGCGGCACCACCACTTCGTACGCCCCGTGGTCGACCATCCAGTAGCCGAGCGCCTCGGCCCGCAGCCCGCTGTGCCCGGTGTAGGCGATGTGCAGGCCGTCGTCGTCCTCGTCCAGCACGACGCACGGCTCGCCGCCGAACGCGCCGACGGTGCGCAGCAGCACCAGCCATTCGAGGTCCTGGCGCCGCACCCGGCGCCGCCAGTAGCCCCCGGCGGCGTCGAAGCCCTCGCGGGACTCCTCGCTGAACAGCGTCACGTCGTCGGGGCCGGGGCCGAGGGCGGCGGCGTAGGTGGTCTCGTGCCGGCGTGCGATGTACCCGAGGCCCACGGGCTCGATGTCGGTCATGCGGCGCGCCGCCAGGTCAGGCCGTCGTACTCGGCGAACCGGCGCTCGCCGCGCGCGGTGACGTGCTGGATCTCGGCGCCGGCCGGGATCGGCATCGGCGGCGTGTGGAACTGGGGGACGACGTGACGGCGCGAGGTGGTGAACCCGTTGCCCGCGAACGGTGGCGAATCGTTCCAATCGCCGCCCATGTGCTGGCCGTAGGGCACGAGATAGGTGTCGGTGTCCCGGGACTGCCAGCGCAGGATGTATAACTCGGGCACCGACGCGTCGAGCTCGGAGCCCTCGAAGGCCAGGTCGAGCGCGGAGACGAGCTGCTCGGGGCTGTCGAGCCGCGAGCAGTCCTGAACGCGGTAGACGTAGCCCGAGATGATCGTGCGCTGACCCGCCAGATAGGGCACCAGCAACCGGGGCGGGATGACCTTCTGCATCTGGGTCAGGGGTGCCAGCTCACTCACACCCCGCAGTTTACGATCTGCCGACCTCGGCATTCGGCACTGCGCGATAAATATCTGGACGCCGATGCTCCAGGGAGGGCACGGTGGCCCGCACCCGCTCGGTCTCGCCGGGGTCGATCTCGACGACGTGGACGCCGGCCGCCGGGCCGAGATCGGCCCGGACCACGCCCATGGGGTCCACCAGCATGCTGCGGCCGACGCCGAATCCGTCGGACACCTCGGGGTTCGGGGCCTGGCCGACGGCGATGGTCCAGGTGGTGTTCTCGATGGCCCTGGCCTTGACCAGGGTGGCCCAGTGTTCTTCCTTCATGGGGCCGGTGCCCCAGGCGGCGATCACCACGAACGCGTCGGCGCCTTGGTCGACCAGGGCGCGGAACAGCTCGGGGAAGCGCACGTCGTAGCAGGTGACGAGCCCCAGCCGCAGGCCGGCCAGCTCGGCGACCACGGGGGTGTCCCCGGGGGCCACCAGGTCGGACTCCCTGGCGCCGAAGGAGTCGAACAGGTGGATCTTGCGGTAGGAGGCGACGAGCGTGCCGCGGCGGTCCAGCACCACGCAGGTGTTGAACACCCGGCCGCCGGCGGGCTCGAAGGTGCCGAGCACGACGGCCACCTCGTGGGTGCGGGCGGCGTCGGCCACGGCGGTGAGGAACGGGCCGTCCAGCGGCTCGGCCGCGTCGGCGATGCCCTTGCCGAATCTGGTCAGCGTCGCCTCGGGGAAGACGGCGACCGTCGCGCCGCGCGAGGCCGCCCGCCCGAGCGCGTCACGGACCCGCTCGAGGTTGGTCTTGGGGTCGGTGGACACCGGGATCTGGCACAGGGCGATGCGCGTCACGCCACCAGAGTACGGTCCCGGCGGCTCACCCGCCGAGATCTTCCGCCGTCCTGTGGACGGGGATCCGGTTCGGCACCGGCTCCCACCAGGTGACGCACCGCCAGACCCATTCCAGCGGGCCGTACCGGTACCGGGCGAGCCACCACCGGGCGAACGCGGCCTGCGCGGCGAGGGCGACGGCGGCCATCACGAACACGCTCGCCCGGGTCGGGTCGGTCACCAGCAGCGGCAGCACGGCCAGGATGATCACCGTGCCGGACAGGTACATGGTCAGCGCCATCCGCCCGAGCGACTCCAGCACCGCCAGGGACCCGGGCCGGTGGCGCAGCCACAGCAGCACGCCGGCGCAGTAGGCGGTGGCGGCGGCCAGGCCCGCCAGCGGGTAGACGGCCACGGTGAAGCGGAACTCGAACGTCTCCGGCCGCGCCCACAGGTACGCCCACGCGACGACCAGCGCCCCGGCGGACGTCGCGGCGGCCAGGAACACCGGCCGCAGGGCGCGCGGCGGCGGGGCGTACAGCATGACCGCCATGCCGAGCAGGGCAAGCCCGGGGATCAGCCACACGCCGCCCGCCTTGAACAGCACCGCCCACAGCGTGGCGCCCGTCCCGGCGGCCAGGACCGCCCACCTCGGCAGGAACGAGGCGGGCAGCAGCGCGAGGGCCCCGGTGAGCGCGTACGGCAGCAGCACCTCGCCGGGGTTGACCAGGCGGTGCACCAGCCCGAACGCGGCGAGGACGGCGAGCCGCCGCAGCAGGGGGATCCACGGGCGGGGCGTCCGGTGCGCGGCGGAGCGCAGGAAAAGCACGACGCCGACGCCGAACAGGAACGAGAAGATGGGGTAGAAGCGGCTCTGCGCGAGGTTCTCCACCAGCCAGTCCGGCAGGCTCTGGACGCGGTTCTCGATCGCTCCGGCGGTGTGCTGCCAGGTGTTGACCAGCATGATCCCGCACACGGCGAAGCCGCGCAGGACGTCGATATCCCGTATCCGGGTCATCGCGCTATGGTCCGGGCATCAGCGTCAAACCCGACAATCACCCAAAGAGGGTAACGCGGCCCCGCCCGATAAGCTGGCCCCCGTGGACGAACCTTTGGTCACCCGTATGCGCGCCTTCGGCACCACCGTCTTCGCCGAGATGACCGGCCTCGCCGTGCGGACCGGATCCATCAACCTCGGCCAGGGGTTCCCCGACACCGACGGCCCCCCGGCCATGCTGGACCGGGCCGCGCGTGCCGTCCTCGGCGGCGCCAACCAGTACCCCCCCGGCCCCGGCATGCCGGAGCTGCGCCAGGCCGTCGCCGACCACAACAAGGCGCACTACGGCCTCGACTACGACCCCGACGGCGAGGTGCTGGTCACCGTGGGCGCCACCGAGGCCCTGGCCGCCACGGTGCTGGCGCTGTGCGAGCCGGGCGACGAGGTGATCGTCTTCGAGCCGTACTACGACTCCTACGCCGCCTCCATCGCCCTGGCCGGCGCCGTGCGCCGGCCGGTGCCGCTGCGGCCGGTGGACGGCAGGTTCGCCTTCGACCCCGCGGACCTGCGCGCCGCCGTGGGCCCGCGCACCCGGGCGGTGCTGGTCAACTCGCCGCACAACCCCACCGGCACCGTGTTCACCCGCGAAGAGCTGACGGCCATCGCGGAGCTGTGCCGGGAGCGCGACCTGATCGCGATCACCGACGAGGTGTACGAGCACCTCACCTACGACGGCGTCGAGCACATCCCTATGGCCACGTTGCCCGGCATGCGCGAGCGCACCGTGATGATCTCCTCGGCGGGCAAGACGTTCTCGGTCACCGGGTGGAAGACCGGCTGGATCTGCGCTCCCGCCGCGCTGGTCCGCGCCGTCCAGACGGTCAAGCAGTTCCTCACGTTCACCGCGGGCGGCCCCTGGCAGCTCGCGGTGGCGTACGCGCTGCGCGAGGAGCTCGACTGGGTCGCCGGGCTGCGCGACGGGCTGGCCGCCAAGCGGGACCGGCTCTCCGACGGCCTGCGGGCCGCCGGGTTCGAGGTCTACCGCCCGGCGGGCACCTACTTCGTGCAGACCGACATCCGGCCGCTCGGCTTCACCGACGGCCTTGAGCTGGCGCGACGGCTGCCCGAGCTGGCGGGTGTGGTGGCCATCCCGACCCAGGTGTTCTACGACCGCCCCGAGCTCGGGCGGCATTTCGTCCGGTTCGCCTTCTGCAAGCGGGACGAGATCATCGACGACGCGGTGACCCGGCTCCGCCGCTTGCGGTCAAACGCCTGACACATTTTGTAAAGAGTCATACACTCAACGTGTCCAAAGCCCCCGATAACGGATGCGCACGTGGAGGTATGGCAATGACGCTCCGCCTCAGCGACGAACGCATGGAGGCCCTGCGCCGGCGTGCCCAGCAGGAAGGGCGCAGTCTGGAACAGGTCGTGCAGGCCGCCGTGGACGAATACATCACCCGTCACGACGCCGACGAGCAGGTACGGCGCCTGGGCGCCGCGGCCGTCGGCCACTGGCGCTCGGCGCTGGACCGCATGGACGGCCCCGGAGACATCGGCAGACTCGGCGGATGACGCGGTACCTCACCGCGCGGCAGGTCGTCGACCTCGCCGCACTGGCGATCGGGGGCTCGCCGGTACTGCGTGATCCCGGGCTGCTGGACTCGGCCGTGCACCGGCCCCAGGCGTCCATGTTCGGCCACGAGGCCTACTGCCACATCCTCATCAAGGCCGCCGCGCTGCTGCACTCCCTGGCCACCCACCGGCCGTTCGTGGTCGGCACGCCCCAGATCGCCTGGGTGTGCACCGTGGTCTTCCTCGCCTACAACGGGGTCGAGCTGGAGGCGGACGACGCCTCCGTGTGCGACCTGGTCCGGGCGGTGGTGGCGGGAGAGTTCACCGAGGTGGACGAGATCGCGCAGATCCTCTGGGGCTTCCGGGCGGTGGTGTGACCCCGGGCATTGGCGAAAACAGCCTAAGAACCCCGTGTTCCTGGGCGATGATGGCCAATGAGGGGGGCGGCCGGGGGGGTTAGCTTCAGGCTGTGGGTGAACGCGTACTGATCGCTCTCGGCGGGAACGCGATGACCGCGCCGGACGGGAGCGCGTCCCCCGTGCACCAGAGGCTCGCGGTCGAGCGCGCGATGGTCCACGTGTCCGCGCTGATCGGCGCCGGCCACGAGGTCGTCCTGACGCACGGCAACGGCCCCCAGGTGGGGAACCTGCTGCTGAAGAACCAGATCGCCGCCGCCGTCGTGCCGCCCGTCCCGCTGGACTGGTGCGGCGCGCAGACCCAGGCCACCATCGGCGTGCTGGTCCTCAACGCACTCGGCCACCGCGCGGTCGTGGTGGTCACCCGGACCCTCGTGGACGCCGAGGACCCGGCGTTCCTGGATCCCGTCAAACCCATCGGAAGCTACTTCCCCGCCGAGGAGGCCCGCCGGTTCGAGGAACTCGGCGAGACGTGGCGGGAGTTCCCCGGCAAGCGCTGGCGCCGGGTCGTGGCCTCGCCGCGCCCGCTGGAGATCCTCGACGCGCCCGCCGCGCTCACGCTCATGGAGGCCGGCTTCACCGTCGTGGTCGCCGGCGGCGGGGGAGTGCCCGTGGTGCGGCTGCCCTCCGGGGCGCTCACCGGGGTGGAGGCCGTGGTGGACAAGGACGCCACCGCCGCCGTGCTCGCCCCGGCCGTACGGGCCAGCGTGCTGGTCCTCGCCACCGACGTGCCCGCCGCCGTCTCGGGCTTCGGCACCCCGGACGCCCAGCCGATCGGGCGTATCACCGTGGCCGACATGCGCGCGCTGCTGGACGCCGGTCACTTCGGCAGTGGCAGCATGGGCCCCAAGGTGGAGGCCGCGCTGCGGTTCGCCGAGACCGGCGGACGCGCCGTGATCACCTCGCTGGAGAACATCGGCGAGGCGCTGACCGGCGGTGTCGGCACCGTCGTCGAAGGATGAGAGGTAGAGGACATATGCCGGATCCGATCGAGGTGCGCAAGGTCACCATCGAGAGCGTCACCGATGCCTCCGGGCTGGAGAAGCTGATCGACGAAGGGGTGATCGAGGCCGACCGGGTGCTCGCCGTGATCGGCAAGACCGAGGGCAACGGCGGGGTGAACGACTACACCCGCATCCTTGCCGACCGCGCCTTCCGCGAGGTGCTCGTCGCCAAGGGCACCCGCACGCCCGAAGAGGCCGCACAGGTGCCGCTGGTGTGGTCCGGCGGCACCGACGGGGTGCTCAGCCCGCACGCCACGATCTTCGCCACCGTCGATCCGTCGTCGGTCCCGCCGGGCGACGAGCCGCGGGTGTCCGTGGGTGTGGCGATGAGCGACGTGATCCTTCCCGAGGACATCGGCCGTCCCGCCATGGTGGAGAAGGTCGCCGCCGGGGTGCGCGAGGCCATGAAGGCCGCCGGCATCGAGGACCCCGCCGACGTGCACTACGTGCAGACCAAGACCCCGCTGCTCACCCTGGCCACCATCACCGACGCCAAGTCCCGCGGCCAGGACGTGATCACCGAGGACACCGGCCCGTCCATGGACATCTCCAACTCCACCACCGCCCTCGGCATCGCCGTCGCCCTCGGCGAGATCGAGATGCCGTCCGCCGGCCAGATCCACCGCGACCTGTCTCTGTACTCCAGCGTCGCCTCCTGCTCCTCCGGCGTGGAGTTGGACCGCGCGCAGATCGTCGTCGTCGGCAACGTCCGCGGCATCGGCGGCCGCTACCGCATCGGCCACAGCGTCATGAAGGACGCCCTGGACGCCGACGGCATCTGGGAGGCCATCCGCTCCAGCGGCATAGACCTCCCCGACCGCCCCCACCCCACCGACCTGGCCGGCCGCCTGGTCAACGTCTTCATGAAGTGCGAAGCCGACCCCTCAGGCCGGGTCCGCGGCCGCCGCAACATCATGCTCGACGACTCCGACGTCCACTGGCACCGCCAGATCAAGGCCACCGTGGGCGGCGTGGCCGCCAGCGTGACGGGCGACCCCGCCGTCTTCGTCTCGGTGGCCGCCGTCCACCAGGGCCCCTCCGGCGGCGGCCCGGTGGCCGCCATCGCCGACCTCGGCTGACCCCGCCCGCCCAGGCCACCTGGCCTGGGCGGGCGTTCGGGGGCTTTCCGGCCCCGCGAACGCGGGCGCCCGATGGTCGACGTTAAGGAGATCGACGAGATCAAACCCATCTTCGGTTGGAGTGGATGGGCCCACCCGTTTGTCGTTTCTCCACCGTGTCGACAGTTGCCCACCCGATTCCAGAGGCATCGATCACCGCACGTGGACACCACCCCGCGAACGTGGGCGTCCTCGGCGGACCGCGTCTGCACTCATGGGCGTCATCCCGTGAGTGGGGGCGTTCCTGTGGACTACACCCGCACCAGGCGGCAGCACGCATCACGGTCGCCGGGCTCTAGGACGGCGACCGTGGCGGCGGGACGTGGTGCGGCGAATCCGGCGCCGTCGTACGGCGGCCGGCCGGTCGGCGGGCGGGCCGGAGCCAGGGGGCCCGGGCGGGTAGGCTCCCTGGTCGTGCCGAGCATTCCGCAGCCTCTGGTCCCGGACGACGACGGTGCCGCCGACGCGGCGGTGACGGCCGTGCTGGCCTCCTATGCGGCCGGGGAGGCGGACGCGGCGGCCGTGGTGGCGGCGCTGGCGTCCGTTCGGCTGCTGGTGCCGGTGGTGGCGGTGCTGACCGAGGCCGAGACCGGGGCGGACGGGCTGCGGCGGGAGAAGGAAAGCGAGATGGCGCTGCCGGTGCTGGTCGGGGCGGACGGGAGACGGGCGGTCCCCGCGTTCACCGGCACCGCGGCCCTCCGGCGCTGGCGCCCGGACGCCAGGCCGATCCAGACGCTCACCCCGCAGGTCTGCGGCGCGGCCCTGGGCGAGAACGCCGCCGCCGTGGTGATCGACGTCGCGGGACCGGTGCCGTTCGCCATAGAAGGCCCCCTCCTGCACGCCATGGCCGCCACCGCCCACCCCCTCACCGACCGGCGATCCCTGGACACCCTGATCCACTCCCTGACCCAGCACGCCGAGGTGACCGTCACCCGCCCCGCCAGGCGCCGCCTCCTTCCCCGCTTCCGCCGCCAGGGCCGCTGATCTCCACTAGGGTCTGCGATCGTGTGGCCCTTAGTGATCGCGGCAGGGGTAGCCGGCCTGCTGGTCGGCTCATTCCTCCGCCCCCTGGCGGACGGCTTCGATCCGGAGCCGGAAACAGAGCCGGACGCCCCGCCGAAGGGCCCCCCAGGCGTGGACCGGCCGGCAAGATGGGCTGAAGCACGCACCGCCCTGACACAGGCCCCCCGCAAGTGGCCGGCCTGGAAGTGGCCCCCCTGGGTGGAACTGGGCACGGCAGCCGCCTTCGCAGTGGTCGCCTGGCGCCTCGAAGGCACCCCCTGCATCTGGTCCTGGGCATACGCGGCCCTGGCAGGCTCCCTGCTCTCGGTGATCGACTGGCGAACCCGCAGGCTCCCCGACGTGATCACCCTCCCGTCCTACCCCATCCTCGCCCTCCTCCTCATCCCCACCGGCCACGTGGGACAGGCCCTGCTCGGTGCGCTGGCCCTGGGCGGCGCCTACTTCGTGCTCTGGTACGGCAGACCCGACGCCCTGGGCCTGGGCGACGTCAAGCTCGCCGGCCTGGTGGGAATGCTCACGGGGTCGCTGGGCATGGACCGCTGGCTGACCGCCGCGATGGCAGGCCTGATCCTCGGCGCGCTGTACGCCGTCCTCCTGCTCGCCACCGGCAGAGGCACCCTGAAGACCCAGTTCCCGCTGGGCCCCTTCATCGCGCTCGGAGCCCTCGCCGCCCTGTGGTGACCCGGAGCACCCCCGAGTTGTCCACAGGTGCCCCCGCGACGGCGATGGCAGTCGGCGGTACGTGGAAGACTTGTCACCATGTTGCGCTGGTTGACCGCAGGCGAGTCTCACGGCCCTGAGCTCGTCGCCATCCTGGAGGGGTTGCCCGCCGGGGTCGCCGTGACCACGGCCGGCCTGGAACACGCGCTGGCCAGGCGCCGCCTGGGTTACGGGCGTGGCGCGCGGATGAAGTTCGAGCAGGACGTCGTGACCGTCGTCGGCGGAGTCCGCCACGGCCAGACCCTCGGCAGCCCGGTGGCGATCCGGGTGGGCAACTCCGAGTGGCCCAAGTGGGAGACCGTGATGGCCGCCGACCCGGTCGACCCGGACGTTCTCGCCGCACAGGCCCGCAACGCCCCGCTGTCCCGCCCCCGCCCCGGCCACGCCGACCTCTCCGGCATGCAGAAGTACGGCTTCGACGACGCCCGCCCGGTGCTCGACCGCGCCAGTGCCCGCGAGACCGCCGCCCGGGTGGCTCTCGGCCAGGTCGCCAAGAACTTCCTCAAGCAGGCCCTGGGCGTCGACATCGTCAGCCACGTCGTCTCCATCGGCACCGCCGAGGCCCCGGACGGCGTCGCACCCGGCCCGGACGACCTCGCCGCGATCGACGAGAGCCCCGTCCGCTGCATGGACTCCGCCGCGGGCGACGCCATGGTCGAGGAGATCGACACCGCCAGGCGCGAAGGCGACACCCTCGGCGGCGTCGTCGAGGTCCTGGCGTACGGCCTGCCGCCCGGCCTCGGCAGCTACGTGCACTGGGACCGGCGGCTCGACTCCCGCCTGGCCGCCGCTCTCATGGGCATCCAGGCGATCAAGGGCGTCGCGGTCGGGGACGGCTTCGAGACCGCCCGCCGCCGCGGGTCGCAGGCGCACGACGAGATCGAGAACACCACCGAGGGCGTGCGCCGCATCACCAACCGCGCGGGCGGCGTCGAGGGCGGCATGACCAACGGCGAGCCGCTGCGGGTGCGCGCCGCGATGAAGCCGATCTCCACGGTGCCGAAGGCGCTGTCCACGGTGGACGTCCTCACCGGCGAGCCCGCCAAGGCGATCAACCAGCGGTCGGACGTGTGCGCGGTGCCCGCCGCCGGCATCGTGGCCGAGGCCATGGTCGCGCTGGTGCTCGCGGACGCCGCCGTCGAGAAGTTCGGCGGCGACTCCGTGGAGGAGGTCGCCCGCAACCTGTCCGGATACCTCTCCTCGATGGTGATCAAGTGACCAGTCCCAGAGCTGTGCTGATCGGCCCGCCCGGGTCGGGCAAGTCCACCGTCGGCCGCCTGGTCGCCGAGCGCCTCGGCACCGGTTTCCGCGACACCGACACCGACGTCGAGACCGTGGCGGGCAAGGCCGTCGCCGACATCTTCGTCGACGACGGCGAGGAGCGCTTCCGCGAGCTCGAGGCCGAGGCCGTGCGCCGTGCGCTCGCCGAGCACGACGGCGTCGTGTCCCTCGGCGGCGGCGCCGTGCTCGACCCCGCGACCCGTGAGCTGCTGGCCGGCCACTTCGTGGTCTACCTCCAGGTGGGCCTGTCCGACGCCGTCAAGCGCGTCGGCCTCGGCTCGGCCCGGCCGCTGCTGGTGCTCAACCCCCGCAGCCGCCTCAAGCAGCTGATGGAGGAGCGCCGCCCGGTCTACGAGGCCCTCGCCTCCCTCACGATCGCCACCGACGACCGCGACCCGGCCGACATCGCCGACGAGATCGTCAAGGAGCGCCCGTCGTGACCCACCCAGCCACGATCCGGCACCGGGCCACCGGCCGGAGCCCGATCGCACGGAGCCCGATCGCACGGAGCCCGATCGCACGGAGCCCGATCGCACGGAGCCCGATCGCACGGAGCCCGATCGCACGGAGGTCGCGAGCATGACCAGCACGCGTATCACGGTCAAGGGGGAGCGGCCGTACGACGTGGTCGTCGGGACGGGTGTGCTGTCCGAGCTGCCCGGCCTGCTCGGTGAGGAGGTGCGGACGGTCGCGGTGGTCCACCCCGCCAGCCTGCCCGAGATCTCCCGCCCGGTCTGCGGCGCGCTGGAGTCGGCGGGGTACATCGTGGTCGGGCTGCCGGTGCCGGACGGCGAGCGGGCCAAGTCCGTGGACGTCGCCGCCGAGCTGTGGTCGGCCTTCGGCCGCTACGGCGTGACCAGGTCCGACGCCGTGGTAGGCGTCGGCGGCGGCGCCACCACCGACCTCGCGGGCTTCGCCGCCGCCACGTGGCTGCGTGGCATCAAGGTCGTCCAGATGCCCACCACGCTGCTCGGCATGGTCGACGCGGCCGTCGGCGGCAAGACCGGCATCAACACCCCCGAGGGCAAGAACCTCGTCGGTTCGTTCCATCCGCCGTCCGGCGTCCTGTGCGACCTCGCCACCCTGGTCTCGGTCCCCCGTGACGACTACGTCGCCGGCCTGGCCGAGGTCATCAAGGGCGGCTTCATCGCCGACCCCACCATCCTTCTCCTGGTGGAAGACGATCCCGAGGACGCCAGGCTCCCCGAAGGCCGACACACCCGCGCCCTGATCGAACGCAAGATCCAGGTCAAAGCCGACGTGGTAGGCGCCGACCTCAGGGAATCCGGCGTCCGCGAGATGCTCAACTACGGCCACACCCTGGCCCACGCCATCGAACGCGTAGAGGACTACCACATGCGCCACGGCGAAGCCGTGTCCATAGGCATGGTCTACGCCGCCGAACTCTCCCACCTCTCCGGCCACGCCCCCCTGACCCTGGTCCAGCGCACCCGCGACATCCTCACCTCCGTAGGCCTCCCCACCGCCTACCGCCACGAGGCCTGGCCCGAACTCCGCGACCACATGCGAGTCGACAAAAAAAACCGAGGCACCCACCGCCGCTTCGTAATCCTCAACGACGTCGCCCAGGTAACCCGCCTGGAAGACCCCCCCGAGGACCTCCTGGAGGAGGCCTACAGAAAAATCGCCCGCTAACGCGGCAGGTGGCCGCCCACCGGGGCCGGGTGGCAAGTCGGTGGCTCCTCAGCCCAGCCGACAATCCGTTGGTCGCTCGGGTCGGACGGCAAGCCGTTTGCCCAGGCTGAGTAGCGAATCAGCGGTTGCTCGGCGCGGGTGACGAGCGGCTGGTTGCTGGGGTCGGTGGCGAGCTGGTGGATGCTTGGCGCGGGTGACGGGTCGATGGCTGTTCGGTGTGGACGGTGACTCGGTTCTCGGGGGGGCACGGTTGAGTGAACCCAGGTCTACGACACCCGGGAGTTCCGGGTCCACGGCGCTCGGAGCCTTCGGCCCGGGACCCCCGGGGGATTCGGCGCCGGGGCGGTGGGACGTGGTGTGGTGGGGGCGTCGGTGGGGGGCGGTAAGTGTTGTTTAGTCGGTGGTTCGGTTAGGAGGGGTTGTGATGAGGGCGGTATTGGTGTTGAACGGGCCTAATCTTTCGCGGCTTGGGACTCGGGAGCCGGATGTTTACGGGGCGGAGACGCTGGAGGATCTGGCGGCGTTGTGCCGGAAGGCCGGGGGGGAGCTGGGGCTGGATGTCGACTTCAGGCAGACCGATGATGAGGCTGAGTTGGTGTCCTGGTTGCATGAGGCGGCCGATGGGGCGATTCCGGTGGTGTTGAATCCGGCGGCGTTCACGCACTACTCGTACGCGGTGCGGGATGCCATCGCGCAGCGGAGGGCGCCTCTGGTGGAGGTGCACATCTCCAATCCGGCGGCTCGGGAGGAGTTCCGGCACACATCGGTGGTCGCGGCGGTCGCGACCGGGACCATCGCCGGATTCGGTCTGCGATCCTACGAGCTCGCCCTCCGGGCCATCGCCGAGACGGCCTCCTGACCTGGGCAGTACTTCTCGGGCCGGGTGCCGCCTGCGTCCACGGCGGTGGCGGCTTGCCGTGGACGCGTATCGCCGCCTATGGCTTTGCTCGCGTGGGGCGGTACGGCGGGTTGACGCCGGGCGCTTTTCTGAGCGTCCGGCGTCCCTTGCGTGGTGTCAGGTTGTGGTGAGGCGGCGGAGGGCAGCGCGGACTTTCGCGGGGTCGTCGGTGGTCCAGAAGGGGGGGAGGGAGGCGCGGAGGTAGGGGGCGTAGCGGGCGGTGGCCAGGCGGGGGTCCAGGACGGCTACCACGCCTTTGTCTGAGTGGCGGCGGAGGAGGCGGCCGGCGCCTTGGGCCAGGAGGAGGGCGGCGTGAGTGGCGGCCACGGTCATGAAGCCGTTGCCGCCCTTGGCGGCCACGTGGCGCTGGCGGGCGGAGGTCAGGGGGTCGTCGGGGCGGGGGAAGGGGATGCGGTCGATGATCACCAGGCTCAGGGAGGGGCCGGGGACGTCGACGCCTTGCCACAGGGACAGGGTGCCGAACAGGCACGTCGCCGGGTCGTCGGCGAAACGTTGCACCAGGAGGGACGTGGAGTCGTCTCCCTGGCAGAGCAACGGGACGCCGATCCGGTCCCGGAGGGCCTCGGTGGCGGCTTTGGCGGCCCGCATGGAGGAGAACAGGCCCAGTGTGCGGCCGCCGGCGGCCTCGATCAGCTCGGCGATCTCGTCGAGGTACGCCTGCGGCAGGCCCTCCCGGCCGGGTTGGGGCAGATGCCGCGCGAGGTAGAGGATGCCGCTGCGGGCGTGGTCGAACGGCGACCCGACGTCCAGGCCGGTCCACCCCTTCGCCCGCGGCGGCCCTTCCTTCTCGCTCGCGCTCGTGCCCTCGTCCGTGCTCCTGCTGTCGGCGGCGCTGCCACCGTCGCCCGAGGCGGGGGTGTCGTCGTCCTGGGGCGCGGGGGAAGGGGAGCCGGTTTCGGGGGAGGGGCCGTCGGGGCGGGGCGGGCCCAGGCCCCACTGGCGGGCCATGCCCTCGAAGGTGCCGCCGAGGGCGAGGGTGGCGCTGGTGAGGATCACGGTGCGGTCGGCGAAGAGTTTGTCGCGGAGCATGCCGCCCACGGTGAGGGGGGCGACGCGGAGGACGGGGGGGCGGCGGTCGGTGGCGGCGTCCAGCCAGACGACTTCGGCGCGGTCCACCTCGGACTCGACGCCGAAGGCCTCGAGGATGCGGGCCGCGGTGTCGTGGATCTCGTCCAGCGCGGTGAAGGCGGCCTTGCGCTGGCCGGCCTTCTCGGGGTCGTCGCGGTCGGCGCCGCGGGGACCGAGGGCGGTGACGCAGGCGAAGGCGGCGTCACGGATGACGCTCAGGGTGACGCCGAGGACGCCGGGCAGTGTGTCCAGCCGCCCGGGTGGCGCCACGGCGAGCAGCGCCTTCAGGTCCTCGCCGGCCTCCTGCAGCCGGTCGGCGACCGACTGCTCGATGAGCCGCCCCACCCGGCGCACGGCCATCGCGACGGCGGCCTCGGACAACTCGTCGGTGACGACGGAGGTGACCCGGTCGACCAGCTCATGCGCCTCGTCGACCACGACCACGTCGTGGTCGGGCAGCACCGCGAAGTCCTCCATCGCGTCGATGGCCAGCAGCGCGTGGTTGGTGACCACCACGTCGACCTGCCCGGCCCGCTCCCTGGCCCGCTCGGCGAAGCACTCGGCCCCGCTCGGGCATCGCTGCGCGCCGAGGCACTCGCGGGCGCTCACCGAGAACTGCCGCCAGGCCTGCTCGTTGACCCCCGGGACCAGCTCGTCCCGGTCGCCGGTCTCGGTCTCCTCGGCCCAATCCTGGATGCGCTGGACCATGCGCCCGGTGGCGCTGATGTCGCGCGGGTCGAAAAGGCCTTCCTCTTCGTCGTCGGGCCACCCGGCGGTCGCCTTGTAACGGCAGAGATAGTTCCGCCTTCCCTTCAGGATGGCGAATTGTGGCTCGTGGGGCAGGAGGTCCGCCAGGGACTCCGCCAGCCGGGGAAGATCGCGGTCGACGAGCTGGCGCTGCAGCGCGATGGTGGCCGTCGAGACCACGACCGCGCTGTCCGACTCGATGGCGTGCCGCAGGGCGGGCACGAGATAGGCCAGCGACTTGCCGGTGCCGGTGCCCGCCTGCACGGCGACATGCTCGTCGTGCTCGATGGCGTGGCGCACCGCCTGCGCCATTTTGACCTGGCCGGGCCGCTCGGCACCGCCAAGACCGGACACGGCCGCGCTCAGCAGCCGTTCTACCTGCGGGAGGTCGCCCTCCTGTTCGTCGGCGCCGAGGTCGTCGAGGTCGTCGGCCGGGTCGCCGGATGCGCTGTGGGAGTCGTCGAGCACGGCATGAAACGCTACCCGTCCCCGGAGGGTCGCCGTGCCGGGTTGTGGACGACGGATCGCGGGGGCGTTCCGGGTCCATCTCGGCATTCCGGAACCCGTGCGGCGATCGGCGTGGCACACTGGCGTGGCCGGGTCCTGGGGGTCAAAGACGATCTACTGTTTCGCGTGCCCCGATCCGGGGGGCGAGGTGCGAGAAGGGCCACACTGGTCAGCCATGTCGGTGATGCTTACGGTTCGGTAGGGTTTCCTGAGGTCGAGTGGACGAATAAAGGCTGGTTAAAGCACGATGTCTGCCATGTCGGAAGTTGTCCCACTGCCATCCTTTGGTGAGGTGTTCTTCGACGCCCGTGGTCAGGAGCGGGTTCTGCGGGTCACCTGGCACGAGGGGACGCTCGTTCTCAGCCTCTGGCGGGGCGAGATGTGCACCGCCAGTTTCCGCATGCCCATGGAGGACGTCGGCCGTCTGCTGGACACCCTGGACGTCGGCTACTCCGAGGCGGGCGGGCAGTACGCCGAGGACGATTATCCACAGGAGGACTACGCCGACGACGGCGAGCGGTACGCGGGCGAGGACGCCGAGCCCGAGGAGTACGCCGACTACGCCGACTATCCCGGCACCGGGCAGTACGCGCGCCCGCCGCGCGGGGAGGCCGCGCGCGCGGCCGCGCTCGGCCCGAAGGACGTACTCGTGGCGCGCGGCTCGACCTCGGACCGTCTCGTCGCCTCCCAGGGCGCCCCGGCCCACCAGCTGCCGCCCATGCCCAGCACGGGCGCACAGGCCGTCCCCCCGGCTCCGGCCTATCCGCCCCGCGATCCCGCCTACGCCGCCGACGCCCGCGAGGCCGCCTACCCGGCCGACGCCCGCGAAGCCGCGTATCCTCCGGGCGCGCGGGAGGCTGCTTATCCTGTCGACGCCCGCGAGGCCGCTTACGCCGCCGACGGCCGCGAGGCCCCCTACGCCGCCGACGGCCGTCCGGTACCGGCGCGTCCCGGCGACCAGTGGTCTCCGGCGGGCGTGCCCGCCGACCAGGTGGCGCATCCCGACTTCACCCCGCCCTCGGGGTTCACCCTCGCCGAGCCCGCCGCCGAGCCCTCCCGGCCCCGCCGGCGCACGGCCGCGGAAGGCGAGTTCCCGCCGCGGTCCGGCCGCGGTGACCACGCGACCGGCCCCGCCGCCGGTCACGGCGTCCCGGCCCAGTACGGCGCCCCGAGCGCCGAGTACGGCGCGCAGGGCGGCGTCCCCCAGTACGCCGCGCCGGGTTCCGCGCCCGAGTACGCGGCCCCGTCCGGCCGGGCCCCGGAGTACGCCGGCCCGTCCGGCCAGGCCCCCGAGTACGCCACCCCGTCCGGCCAGGCCGCCGAGTACGGCGCCCCCTCCGGCCAGGCCGCCGAGTACGGCGCCCCCGGCGAGTACGCCCCCCCGGCCGGCTACGGCGGCCAGCCCCCCGGCTACGGCATCCCCCCGGCAGGGGACTACGGCCCGGACGGTTACGGGCCCTCTCGCACGTACGGCACCCCGGCCGAGCAGGGCCCGGGTGACGCCGACGGCTTCGGCAGGCCGCACGAGGGGGGCTACACCACCCCGCCCCTCGACTACTCGGCCCCGCCGGACTACCGCTCCGCCCCCGAGTACGAGCCCGGCTACGGATCGGCCCCCGGCTACCCCCCGGAGTACGGCTCCGCCCCCGACTACGGCACTACGCAGCGCTACACCCCGGACTACACCGCGTCGCCCGAGTACGGCTCCGCCCCCGAGTACCGCGCCCCCGCTCCCGAATACGGCCCCCCGCCCGGCTACCCCCCGGGCCCCGGCTACGGCACCGCGTCCGAGTTCCCCCAGGGGGCCGAGTACGGCCGCTACCAGGACGCCGTCCCCCGGGAGAACATGATCGTCAACGACGCGCTGCCCTTCGACCCCCGGCAGCCCGCCGACCCGTCGTCCTACCCGCCGCGCGTCCCCCCGCAGTCGGCCGTCGACCCCGCCGACCCCCTCGGCCTCGGCTCCATGGCCCCCCCGCCCGACTCCACCGACCCGCAGCTCTCCCGCCCGTACGTCCACGAGCCGATGTTCAGCACAGGTGAACGCGTCCGTCCCGACGGCCAGCCCTATCACCCCGAGGACGCGGGCCGTTACCCGGACGAGCGTCCCTACCCGCAGGAGAAGCGCGACTGGTGACCCGGCGCCTCGGCCGGGCGCCTCCCTGTCCACAGCAGGGTGGGGGAGGGGATCGCCGAGGTTCGGGCGGACATATTCTGGCGGGCGATGAATATCTCAACGGCGCTTCAGGCGCTCGTGTTGGTCGCCGGAGCGGTGACGGTGGCGGGCGTCGCCCGGTGGCGCGGGTGGCCGGCGCCGCTGCTGCTCGTACTGGCGGGGCTGGCCGGGTCGTACGTGATGTCGACCTTCTTCCCGGGCGGGCCCCGGTATGTGCTCGACCCGGAGGTCGTGCTGCTGGTGTTCCTGCCGCCTCTGCTGTACTCGGCGGCGCTGGAGAGCAGTTACCTGCGGTTGCGGGACGTGAGCCGGTCCGTCGGGCTGTTGTCGGTGGGCCTGGTGTTGTTCAGCACGGCGGTGGTCGCGGTGTTGCTGCGGTTCATGGTGCCGGACATGCCGCTGGCGGCGGCGTTCGCGCTCGGGGCGATCGTGGCGCCGCCGGACGCGGTGGCGGCCGTGGCGGTGGCGCGGCGGTTCGGGCTGCCGCGCAAGGTGATCACCATCCTGGTGGGGGAGAGCCTGTTCAACGACGCCACCGCGCTGACCGCGTACCGCGTGGCCGTCGCGGCGGCGGCCGGTGAGGGGATCAGCCTGCTGAGCGGGTCGGGGCGCTTCCTGTACGCCGCCGGGGCCGGGCTGCTCATCGGGTACGTGCTGGCGGAGGCGTTCGGGCGGCTGTTCGACCGGGTGCGGGACCCGCTGGTCACCAACACGGTCTCGCTGATGCTGCCGTTCGTGTCGTACCTGGCCGCGGAGGCCGTGCACGCGTCCGGGGTGCTCGCGGTGGTGGTGGTCGGTGTGCTCCTCGGGCACCGGGTGAACCGCGCGAACTACGGCACGCGGCTGGTGTCGTACTCGGTGTGGAAGGTGCTCGACTTCTTCCTGGAGATCATCGTCTTCGTGCTGATCGGCCTCCAGTTGCCGCTGATCCTGCAGGGGCTGGGCGGGGAGAACCCCTGGCGTCTGGCGGGGTACGGCTTGGCGGTGTTCGCGGCGGTGGTGGCGGCCCGGGTGATCTGGACGGCGGCCACCACGTTCCTGCCGCGGTTGTCCCGGCGGGTCAGGGAGAGCGGGCCGAGGCACTCGTTCGCGCACGTGGCGGTGATCAGCTGGGCCGGTATGCGGGGGGTGGTGTCGCTGGCCGCCGCGTTCGCCCTGCCGGACGGCTTTCCGTACCGCAACCTGCTGCTCTTCCTCACGTTCGTCGTCGTGATCGGCACGCTGCTGGTGCAGGGCCTGTCGTTCCCGATGCTGATCAGGAGGCTCGGCATCACCGGGGACCAGGACATCTACCGCGACAACCTGTCGGAGGCGGCGGCGCAGCAGGCGGCGGCGACGGCCGCGCTGGCCCGGCTGGACGAGCTGACCGGTGACGGCGTGCTGGAGACCCACGCCGAGGTGGTCGACCGGCTACGCAGTCTGGCCGAGCGCCGGGCGATGGGGGCCTGGGAGCGGCTCGGCGGCGGCGTCGGCATGGACGGCGAGGAGACGCCGAGCGCGCTGTACCGCAGGCTGCGGCGCGCCATGCTGGACGCCGAGCGCGACGTGCTGGTGCGCATGCGGGACGAGCGCCGCATCGACGACGAGGTGCTGCGGCGGGTGACGCGGGAACTGGACTACGAGGAGGCCACCCTCGCGCGGGAGTAGCGCGGGGCGGGAGATCTCGATGATCGTCCACCCTCGCGGATGACCGCTGTTGGCTAGGGTCGGGACATGCGATTCTTCCCCCGTGCCGCTTTCGCCATATCCGCCGCCGTAGCAGTCACCGTCCTCAGCACCGGATGCAGCACGCTGGACAAGGCGCAGGGCTGCGTCGAGGCCAACAAGGTCATCAGTGAGACCGCCGCCAAGATCAGCGGGCTGATCAACGACCCCGCGGCCATGGAGGACGCGCTGAAGGACGGCGCGTCCAAGCTGAACGACGTGGCCGACAAGGCGGGGAACACCACCCTGAACGACGCGCTGCAGAACCTCGCCGACAGCCTGAACAAGCTGGACGTGAACAACGCCGCGGACGCCGCCCAGGCGGCCCAGAAGGTCGCGACCGACGCCGCGCAGGCGCTGCGGACCGTGGCCGAGGAGTGCACCTGACCTGCGCGTACCCCGGAATCTCTAGGGGAAATGGTCGCCAATTAGCCTGGCTGCCATGGAAGAGGAGCCCGACCCACGGTTCACGCTGGCCAACGAACGCACGTTCCTCACCTGGTTGAGCACCTCGCTGGCGCTGAGCGCCGCCGGGGTGGCGATGGCCGCCGTCCCACGGGACGTCTTCGTCCCGTGGGTGCGGATGGCGCTCTCGGTGGTCCTGGCGGTGCTGGCGACCCTGGCCGCCGTCCTCGCCTACCCCCGCTGGCGCCGCGTCCAGATCGCGCTCCGCCGCGGCGCGCCGATCCCCGCCCTGGCCCTGGCTCCTGTGTTCGGCTACGGCGTCGCGGCCGTCGCCCTGCTGGCACTCGTGCTGATCGTGGTGGCCAGATGACGTCCGCCGGGATGGGGTCGCATCGTGAGCGCACGCTGCTGGCCTGGATCCGCACAGGCGTGGCTCTGGCCGCGGGCGGGCTGCTCGCCGCCGGCGCGGTGGGCCGCCACTTCCACGACGGCCGTGCCGCCGCCCCCTTCGTCCTGGCCGCCCTGTGCGGCGCCGTCCTGCTGACTCGCACGGGCCTACGCCACCGCCGCACCGAACCGGAGGGCCTCGCCGCGGACCCCCGCCCCGACGCGCTCCTCGCCTGGCTCGGCACCCTCGCCATCGCGACGGGAGCCCTGGTGCTCGCGCTGATCCCCGGCTGACCGGCCGGCCGCCGTACGGGCGGCGCCGGATCCGCCGTACCGGCGCCGAAGGAGGTGCTCCGGGCGGGACGGCGAGCGTCCCCGCCCGGTTCGGGTCAGTGCTCGGGGGGAGGGTCGCCGGCGCCCAGGGAGATGGTGGCGGATACCTCTTCGGCGCGGGCTTCCTGTTCGGTGGCGAAGCGTTCGGCGTCTAGTTTGTCGGCTATGTCCTCGTCTTGGCGCATCAGGGTGTCCAGGTTCTGGCCGGCCATGTCCAGGACGCCCATGTCGGCGTAGGCCTTCTGGAGGCGTTCGCTCCACAGGCCGATGTCCTTGACGCAGGGGACGATGCGGCTGAACAGCAGGGAGCGGAACAGGCGGAGGTACTGGGACTCGTCGACGGCCCGCATGGCGTCCTTGACCTCTTGGGGGGAGAGGCCGAGGTTCTCCCACTGCTCGACGCCGCGCAGGCGGTCGCGCATCAGGTAGCAGCCCTCGATGACGAAGTCCTCGCGTTCGCGGCGCTCGGCCTCGGTGAGGTTCTTGTAGTAGTCGCGCAGGGCCATGCGGCCGAAGGCGACGTGCCGGGCCTCGTCCTGCATGACGTAGGCGAGGATCTGCTTGGGGAGGGGCTTGGTGGTGATGTCGCGCATCACGCCGAAGGCGGCCAGGGCCAGGCCCTCGATGAGCACCTGCATGCCGAGGTAGGGCATGTCCCAGCGTGAGTCGCTGAGGGTGTCGTCCAGGAGGGACTTGAGGTACTTGTTGATGGGGTACGCGATGCCGACCTTCTCCTGCAGGAACCGGGCGTACGTCTCGGCGTGCCGGGCCTCGTCCATGGTCTGCGTGGCGGCGTAGAACTTGGAGTCCAGGTCGGGCACCGACTCCACGATGCGGGCCGAGCAGATCATCGCGCCCTGCTCGCCGTGCAGGAACTGCGAGAACTGCCAGGACGCGCCGTGCCGCCTGACCTCTTTGCGCTGTTTCTCGTCCATCCGGTGCCACAGGGGCGTGTCGTAGATGGCGATGGACTGGTCGGGGATGCCCAGCACGTCGTACGGGTCGACCTCAAGGCCCCAATCGATGCGCTTGACCGAGTCCCACTGCTTGTCCTTGCCCTTTTGGTACAAGGCCAGCATGCGGTCGCGGCCGTCGTCGTACTCCCAGGTGAACCGGGTGGAGCCGGCCATCTCCACATCCCAGGTGGAGAGCTCGGCGGGAATTGTGTAGAGCTCGTGGGTCGACACGGTGGCCTCCAACAGGACGTACACGTACACCGTACGTACAATTGGAGAGTGACACGTACGCTGTACGTGCGTCAATCGGCCAGGAGATAATGACCTTATGCCGCCCCTTACCCGAGCCCGGATCGTCAGCGCCGCCATCGACCTGATCGAGCGGGAGGGGGCCGACGCGATCTCGATGCGGCGGATCGCGGCCGGCCTCGGCGTCGGCGTCATGTCGCTGTACAACCACATCCCCAACAAGGCCGCGCTGCTGGACGCGGTGGCCGAGTCGGTGCTGTCGCAACTGGCCTTCACCGACGACCCCGACGCGCACTGGACCGAGCGCGTGCGCATCCAGGCCAGGGCGTTCCGGCAGATCGCGCACCACTACCCGCGCTCCACCATGGTCGTGGTGAGCCGTCAGCTGCAGTCGACGGCGGGGCTGCTGCCGGTGGAGCGCGCCCTCGCCACGCTGCGCGAGGCGGGCTTCGAGGCCAAGGACGCGGTGCACATCCTGCGCACGTTCATCGCCTTCATCGTCGGGTCCCTGCTGCGGGAGGTGGGCGTGACGCCGACCTTCGCCCCCACGCTGCGCCCCGACGCGCGCGTCGTGGACGTGGATCCCGTGCTGTTCCCCGAGGTGGACGCCATGTCGGGGTTCTTCGCGGCCTACGACCACGAGGAGACGTTCGAGTACGGCCTCGACCTGTTGATCAAGTCGATCGCGGTGCGGCTGGAGGAGTGCAGGAGCGCCCGGGGGTGACCCGGGCGCTCCCGCTGTGACGTTCTCTCAGTACCAGTTGTGCGACCGGAAGTGGCCCCACGCTCCGCAAGGATTGCCGTAACGGCCCTTGATGTACTTCAGCCCCCACCTGATCTGGGTCGTGGGGTTGACGCGCCAGTCGTGCCCGACGCCGAGCATCTTGTTGCCCGGCAGCGCCTGCGGGATGCCGTAGGCCCCCGAGGACGGGTTCTGCGCGCGGTGGTTCCAGTTGCTCTCCCGGGTCCACAGGCTGTCCAGGCACCGGAACTGCGACATGGGCCAGGCCCGCTGGGCGACCAGCCGGTAGGCGATCACCTTGTTCCTGCCCTGCGGCGCCCGTGCGAGCGCCCGGACATGCTTCCGGGCCGTCGAGGTCTTCGCGGTTCTCGCGACCTTGGCCGTCTTCGCGGTCCTTACGGTCTTCGCGGCCTTGGCCCTAGCGACCTTGCCCGTCTTCACGGCTTTGGCTGCCTTCACGGCTTTGGCTGCTTTCACAGCCTTGGCCGCCTTGACGGCGTTGGCTGCCTTGACGGCGTTGGCTGCCTTCACGGCCTTGGCCGCCTTCACGGCCTTGGCCGCCTTCACGGCCTTGGCCGCCTTGACGGCTTTGCTCATCTTTACGGCCTTCACGGCCGTGACGGCCTTGCCCGTCTTCGCGGCCTTCGCGGTCGTGACGGCCTTGGCGCTCTTCGCTGCCTTCAGTTCGGCGGTCGCGGACTTCACGGCCGTGGACGCGGTGGCCGCGGTCTTCGCGGCCCGGGCTTTCGCGGTGGCGGTTCTCGCCGTTCCCGCGGAGTTCGCCTTCGCGGTCCGCGCGGCCTTGGCCATCCTGACGCGGGCCTTCACCGGTGTGGTGTGGCGGGCCTTCGCCGTCCTGGCGAGCCGCGGTGTGGCGGCGGCGGGGCGGGTGGCCGGGGCGTCGGCGGTGGCCGACACCGGGGCCGCGGGTGACGCGGCCGGGATCCTGAGTCCGGCCCTCATGCCGATCGGCGGGCCGGCGAGGTCGAGAACCGTGCCCGGGTCGGCGAGTGCCGGGAGCACGGCGCCGTCCGGTTGGACGGCGGGTACGGTGCCGTCCGGTTGGACGGCGATCATGGTGCCGTCCGGTTGGACGGCGGTCGCGGGAGTGCTGATGCCGGTTATGAGCGGTTCGGCGGGGCCGGTGACGGCCTCGGCCTCGTCGGCCCCGGTCAGAGCCTGGGCCGTGTCGGCGGCTCCGTGCAGGGCCGCGGCGGCGATCACGACCACGACTGCGCTACGGAAAGCGCGGGTTCTCTCCAAAGTGGTCCTATTCATCGGGTCGCGTGCGGAGAGCGGCCGCATGGAGACGGCCGTCGCATCCCTGCGCGTGTGGCCCGCGCGCGGGGACGTCCGCGCGGCCGGTCCGGAATCTGGAGAGGCACGTTTCTTGTGCCCCCCGGACGGCGCCGCGACGTGTCCTACGGCGGTTTCTAACGGCGTCCCGCCCCGCGCACCGCGATCGGGGACACGCCGCAGCCACTTGTTTGCGATCACGGCGGCACATCTCTGCCGTCCCGCGGGCCCCCGTTGGCCCGCCTCGCGCCCGACATGATCATGCACTGGCGGGAAAATGCCATGACCTTGAGGTTTCGCCAGCACATGCCGGAAAAATCAGGAGGGACGCCCCCTCGTGCCCGGCGCGTCGAGGACAACAGGACCACCACGCAACGCATCACCGGACGCCCAAAGCTGTTCGCGTCATCCTTGGTGCTGTGTGCATCGGCGCCGCAAGGTGACGTCCCCCGAAGTGGTGTAACTCCTGGGGATCTTCGTGAAGGGTGTCGATGGCCCGCCACCTGGCGCCTAGGGCGGCGCGTTCATGATCACGGCCTCGGAAATCACACCACCTGGCGGGACGTCACCCGCCGCAACGGCGGCAAGGTGCTGTTTTCGTCATCCTTGGTGCTGTGTGCATCGGCGCCGCGACGGCGGGACGTTGTACGGCGAATCCGGCGCCGCGTACGGCGCCTGGCCCGCGTCTGCGTGTTTCCACCCGGACGGTTTCGCGGTCGGTGGCCGGGGAGGCTGCGGTCGACCGCCGGGGCTGTGTCGCTGAGCATCCGTCGACGCGCGCGGAGGGACGGGGAGCCGGGTTGGGGGCGTGGACCGGGTCAGGGGGGCATGGACCGGGACGTGTCGCGGTGGAGCATGGTGAGCCCGGCAGGGCGCCGGGGGGGCGGGGGTGTCCCCCGCATGAGCACAGCCCTCGCGCCTTCCGCGCGGAGCGCGTCCTCCGCGAGGACCATTTCACCGGCGCCGCGCACACCACGGGTTGCCCGCCGTACGGCGGCGCCGACTTCGCCGTACATCGTCGCGCCGTCGCGGCGCCGGTTGGGACGGGTCCATAGGGGCCGGTGTCACGGGTGGGAGGTCCGGGTTGGGACGGGCTCCCGGGGTGTCGCGGGGTGGGATGTCGCGATGGGGGACGGGTCCCCGGAGGTGTCGTGGGTGGAGGTGTCAGGGTGGGGGCGGGTCGGTTG